>JBIOEC010000159.1:0-3235 GCA_044445645.1 Gammaproteobacteria bacterium
AAATCATTTCAACAATCCATGCCGACTGTGAAGGTACATTAAGGATGTTTAGTGAATCAAAAGGCACCCTTTCTGAAGTCAGTAATGTGCTAGTAGATGCAGGATATATTTATGCCCTCTATTCATTATATTTCACATGAAAATGGGGTGGGTTATGTTCATTAAAATACATATAAATCACTATTCCTAAGAAATGGCTAATTTCGGGCATAATGTGGGGTATAATTTAACATTGGTAAATATCCAAAAAAATCATGTTCTAGCTCATTTATTGACAAACTATATTCAACTAAGTAATTTACTTTAATTATTATTTTCACGGAAATATTATGAAATTTGCACTCGATTCGGCTGGTAGTCATTATACAATCAAGCGATATAGCCCTGAGGGGATTACGATTAACGATACTGACTACACCAGAAGTCTGATTGTCAGCGCTGATACCCTATTAACGGATTGGTCGCCACAAACATTAGAGGACTTAAAACCAGAAAGCTTTGCGCCAATTTTGGAGTTGAAACCGACTATTTTGTTACTAGGTGTGGGAGAGCGTCATCAATTCCCTGCTCCGGCTTTATTGCAGAATTTGTATAGGAATAATATAGGGGTAGAGATTATGACCACTGCAGCGGCCTGTCGAACTTTTAATGTTTTAGTGGCTGAAGGAAGATCCGTTGTAGCAGCATTATTAAGAGGTTAATGGTTTATCGTAATTCCTAATTGCACATGCTCAATCGCAAAATTGAAGTGTTGAGTGATGTTCTCTATTTTTTGCAAATTTTCTTCTTCTGTCAGCATTAGCAAATAGCCGCAGTTATCACCACGTACACTACCTGCGCCACAAATTTTGGCAGCGCCATTAGCTTGTTCTATTTCGGCAATAAGTTCTTGAATGCGGGTAGGCACTACGCCCAACTGGCACAACAATTGATGATTACGTTTGATCGCGGCATATAGCATGCCTGAATTTTGTTGTTGCAAAGCTTGATCGCAAGCCAAAGTTACTGCACTAAACTCGTCCCATAATGCTTGATTCTTAGCGTGTATTTTTACTTGTTCCACACACTCTCCAGTACTACATTCTGGCTGTCCAGTATTGATGAGATAGCCCGGCCATGGGGAAAGTGCACGATGCTGAATCTGCTGTTGATGGTATAAAACCACACCTTCATATAAACATACACTGGGATCAAGACCACTCGAATGACCATGCTGCAGATTTTCAATCTGCACTGCCAATGGGAGCAACTCTTCTGGCGAAAAGGGTCTGTCTAAAAATTTACATAAAACGCGAAGTATGGCCACAATAATAGCTGCGGATGAACCCAAACCATAACCAATTGGTAGATTTCCACTAATAGTGAAGCGCAAGCCCTGAGAAAATGGAATGCCTAGATATTGATAAAATAACGCTATCGTGTACAGCGGTAAATCATATATTTGCGCCGTAATTTGATTCACTTTACGCTTGCCTTGCATAAACTCTTGATAATGAGTCTGCAATTCTTCAATCTTATTAGGAAGTTCCGCCAGAGCAATGCTAATGAGAGGGTGCTGAAATTCAGCTACTGCGAATTGAACTACGGGATCGTCTACCGGCAATAATTGCACATGTACGTAACGGTCAATCGCAGCCGCTAGCGCCGGGCTTCCATACAAAACCGCATGTTCACCGGAAATAATCAGTTTGCCTGGGGTGGTAATTTTCAACATAGTAACTATCTAAACTAAAGAATGCGCAAAAATATCATAAATTGAGCATAAAGGATAGTCTACTACTGGCGGAGAGGGCTATTATGGGGAAATGAGCACTTTATCCCCCCTGCCTCAGACAATGGCCCCTGATCTCATCATCTGCACTATTGAAGCTATAATATAGAAAGCGCAGTGCCGGATTATCGTGATTTGAGGATTATAAATATGCACAAAAGTCGTATTGAAGCATTTAGCGATGGGGTAATTGCCATCATTATAACGGTCATGGTGTTAGAACTAAAAACTCCGCATGGCACCAATTTATCCGACTTGTTACCTCTCAAATCTATTTTTTTATGTTATTTGCTGAGTTTCATTTATCTTGCGATTTACTGGAACAACCACCATCATTTATTTCAGGCGGTTAATGCCATCAATGGAAAAATACTCTGGGCTAACCTACACCTCTTGTTTTGGTTGTCACTCATACCTTTCGTGACAGCATGGGCGGGTGAAAATCATTTTGCAAATGTGCCAACTGCCTGCTATGGATTTGTATTGTTAATGGCGGCCTGCGCCTATTTTATCTTGACTAAAGTACTCATCTCTGAGGAAAGTAACGAATCGGTTCTTGCAATAGCAATTGGCAAAGATGCCAAAGGAAAATTATCGATTGTACTTTATGCAATTGCTGTACCACTAGCATTTTGGTGGCCGTTCCTTGCATTTTTTATCTATATTATTGTTGCAATAATTTGGTTCATTCCCGATAAAAGGATTGAGAAAAAACTGCAGCATACTGAATGAGAGTATTTGAAATATTTGAGTCTCTGCTGTGCTCGTAACGCTTAATCAGTCTGTGTATAATAAATCTAAGCAGGGAATAGACCCAAAGCGTTTGATATTTTGGTATAGTTAGATAAGAAATAAATAATCAAGGGGCATGAAATTGGAAAATAAACCTGTATTTCCCATCTGGTACATTTTTATTGGTCTACTATTAGCCTGGGTGCTTACGCAAGAATGGATGGCCTTTAGTCACCACATAGAACTCAGCTATAGTGATTTCAAAAAAGTACTAGCATCCCATCAAGTATCGGATCTTACTATCGGTAAAGAGGAAATCCAGGGTTCTATTACCACAGAAGGCATACAACAAGTTTTACCACCCGATAAAGCCGAAGCATTAACTGCATCTGGCGCGGACAAATACACTTTCACTACTCTACCTGTAAATGACCCTAATCTAATTAATGACTTGCAAGCTGCTCAGATTAATTATTCAGGCGCAGTTGAATCTACTTTCCTTAGTAACTTATTAACATTCATTTTACCCTTGATTATCTTTGTACTGATATGGCAATTCATGTTCTCACGAATGGGAAAAAGTAGTGGTGGACTGCTATCCATTGGTAAAAGTAAAGCACGAATTTATGCCGAGCACGACATTAAGATCAATTTCAACAATGTTGCCGGGATTGATGAGGCTGTCGAAGAAGTACGTGAAGTTGTTTCTTTTCTGCAACACCCAGAACGCTT
>JBIOEC010000160.1:0-3212 GCA_044445645.1 Gammaproteobacteria bacterium
GCATTTCCATATCTGATAAATATATTTGATTATCAGCCAATTGCAATTAATCAAAAGCAACTACTTTACAAAGGTTGGTCAAGACTTACTAACCTAACAGAGTTATTTTCTTGTACTGGACAAGTGCTGAACAACGAGAAGATTGTAACTTTACAGCTTCAAAGTAAATTTAATTCAACCCACCCTTATCGTGGTTAGTCATCAGATAATAGAAATAGCATGGGAAGGGCCTCTAAAATGGGATGAGGCTAAAATCTTGAATGGAAAATCAGATTTCGGAATATACCAAATTTATGGTCATCATCCAATTTATGGCTCTGATAGCTTGCTCTATATTGGAAAAGCCAATCTAACCACTTTTTCAGAAAGATTTAAAAGTCATCAGGATGAATGGATTTGGTTCAGAAATAAAGGGACAATACATTTTTATATAGGAAGGCTAGGCGGAGAACAACATGTATCTATAGAAGATAGTCAATGGTCGGAAATGATTGACTGGGCTGAAAAATTGTTGCTTAATTATTGTACGCCTGCAATGAATAGTAGCAGCATAAAATGGCTGCATAATCCAGACGAAAAAGAGGTTATTCTTAGAAACTATTTTTCATACAATAAAATACCTCCCGAACTTTCAACGGAATGGGATCAAAGTTTTGCATGGTTGAAAAACAAAGGCGATAGATGGAAAATATTTACAGTCAAACAATGAAAAGGAACAAAGCTCTACTTTTTCTAGGATATTTGGTGCTTACCAGCATTAACTCTGTCTTGGCGCAACCAAAGTTAAAGTATGGTTATATAGATACGACTGGAAAAATAGTAATCCCAGCAAAGTTTGATATTCAACCTGGTGAATTTTCCGAAGGGCTAGCCGTGGTTAAAATTCGTAACAGCGCCGGGGTTATAAAATATGGCTTTATGGATAAAACGGGTAAAGTCGTAATTCAGCCAATTTTTGATGAAGTTCGTACTTTTCATGAAGGATTAGCACCTGTTAAAAAAAATATAGATTACGAAGCGCCGCTGTGGGGTTTTATAGACAAAACTGGGAAAATAGTTATTCCGTATCAATACTATGAAGTTCGTACTTTTCATGAGGGACTAGCTGCCGTTGAGAATCGGCAAGGATATTGGGGTTTTATAGATAAAGCCGGAAAAATAGTTAGTGGTTTACAATATAAACAAGTTGGAGATTTTCATGATGAGATTGCTTGGGTTAGGCGAAATGAGGCGCCTCAAGGGAAGACGGGATATATTGATAAATCTGGGAAAATTATTATTCCACTTCTATTTGATGATGCGCATAATTTTCACAATGGGTTTGCGATTGTATTCTTTGCTAATTCTCATTACATTAAGAGTAATCATAGTACTGGGTATTATGGTTTTGTAGACAAGGCTGGCAAATATTCCGTAGATTCTACTGGAAAACTTGAGGATGCATATTTGGAGACATATAAAAATAATAAATATAGCGATGAATATATATTTATCGATGGGAAAGGCAACTTGCTCCCTAACTTAAACATCTCATTAGGTTATATTCAATGGTGTGCAAAAGAGAAAAATGGTATGTTCGGCTTTATAGATAAATCAGAATCTTTTATGATTCAACCTAAATTTGATTTTGCTACAGGTTGTTTTTCTGAGGGTTTGGCCATTTTTGGCATTTATGAACAATAGGCTTTAGGAATCACTCAATCGTCAATTTATTTATAATCAAACTATTATGTAGTAGCTATGCATATACGAAAGCACGTCATATATAAGTCTAGCAGACGAATTGTCATAAATCATTGAAATATTGTCAGTTACAAATGACTTATTGGCTTGCGGGCTTGCCAAAATGGCCGTTATCGGCAGCCTAGCGCAATTTTTGCATTAGGCGGCCAAAGACATAAACAGCTATGAATCTCAATCAATATACCGTAAAGTCACAGGAAGTTCTTGAGGGCGCGGCCAGCATGGCGAAAGCCAATGGCCAGCAAGCCCTTGAGCCTATCCATTTACTGGCTTCGTTGCTCGCCAGCGACGAAACCGTCATTCCCCATCTGCTGAAGAAAGTCGACGTTAATCCGGCTTTGGTCAGGCAGTTGGTGGAAAAGCAAATGCAATCCTTGCCCAAAGTGAGCGGCGCCAGCGGCGGTCAATATTCGTCCAACGACCTGCATCAGCTTTTGGAAGACGCCAACCAGGAGGCGGGCAAAATGAAGGACGAATTCGTGAGCCTGGAACACCTGCTGCTGGCTTTTTCCAAAACCAAGAACGTGTCGGGCCAACTGCTCCGCGACCAAGGGCTGACGGAGAAAGGACTACGCAAAGCCATTGAGGAATTGCGCAAAGGCCAGCGCGTTACCGACCAAAACGCTGAGGAGAAATTCAACGCCCTAAAACGTTATAGCCTGAACCTGACGGAGATGGCGCGCGAAGGCAAGCTAGACCCCGTCATCGGACGGGACGATGAAATCCGCCGCGTGCTGCAAATCCTGAGCCGCCGCTCCAAGAACAACCCTATACTAATCGGCGAGCCAGGCGTTGGCAAAACCGCCATCGCGGAAGGCCTCGCCCATCGGATAATTCAGGGCGACGTACCTGAAAACCTGAAGTCTAAAACCCTGGTTTCCCTGGACATGGGCGCGCTGCTCGCCGGAGCCAAATACCGCGGCGACTTTGAAGAACGTCTGAAAGCCGTTATCAAAGAAGTGGTTGACGCCAATGGCGAGATAGTCCTCTTTATTGACGAAATCCACACCCTTGTAGGCGCTGGCAAAACCGACGGCGCTATGGACGCCGCCAACATCTTAAAGCCCGCTCTAGCCCGCGGCGAACTGCGCGCCATCGGCGCAACGACGCTGGCGGAGTATCAGAAATACATTGAGAAAGACAAAGCGTTGGAGCGCCGCTTTCAACCCGTTTACGTGGACGAACCCAACGTGGAGGATGCGATTTCCATCCTGCGCGGCTTGAAAGAAAAATATGAAGTGCATCACGGCGTGCGCATTACCGACGGCGCGATTATCTCGGCCGTCGAATTGTCGCAGCGCTATATATCCGACCGTTACCTGCCCGACAAAGCCATTGACTTGATGGACGAGGCGGCGGCCAAGCTGCGCATGGAGATTGACTCCATGCCGGAAGAGTTGGACGAACTGGAACGGAAAATCCGCCAGTTTGAAATTGAACGCGAGGCCATTAAGCGCGAAAAAGACCAA
>JBIOEC010000161.1:0-3202 GCA_044445645.1 Gammaproteobacteria bacterium
ATATAATGTTAAGTAACAATATACCCTAAATTTAGTTCAAAGTTGGTGATATGTCAGACGAAAACCTAGATAAAAAACTCAAAAATCGTAGTTTGCTCAAAAAAATCTTAGATTTTTTTCGGGCTGAAACAGACGAGGATGAAGGTGGGGGAAGCGGTACAGGTGCTATTAAACCCATTAGCCGTGACCCTATTCAACTCAGTGCCGCTGAGCTTGAGCAATTAACGACCAAAGCAGCGAATGCTGATATTATAAAAAGAGATACCGAGGCTACTTTTTTACCTTTACATGATTTAATCATGGAATTGATAAAACAAAGCCTGAATAAAACGAGCTACCCAGGCAATAGTCTCATCAGTGGGATTTTACCCACAGCGCAACAAACCCAGTTTGCAATGAAAGAAGCTATGCGGATTAAATATGGTCTGGAAGATAAGAACAAAGTATCGCCCGATGTTAATCCGGATATGGAACCTCAAAACGACGAAAGACCACGCAATACTATTGGTAACCGTGGCCGACCTAAACCTGGACGTTAATGGCCGACTCAGCAATTCCCGGCGAAGTTTCGCCTTGAACTGCTTCCTGGTTTTTATGCTGCGAGCAGCAAAGCTGCTGCTCGCAGTCAATGGGGAGCGCTGCGCTGCTACTCCCTTGACAATCCCCCATCGATTTGTGTTTCATCATATTTTTAATATCTACTCAAATTTTTACCGGGAATTGCTGTGGCCGACTATTTAGCTATTGAGTTTCAACAAGCAGTTTCTCTGCAACGCAAAGGGGGCTTCCGCTGAAGCTATTATGGCTTATCGTCATATACTCAGCCAATATCCTAGCCATCTGGCTAGTCGTTACAATCTTGCCTGCTTATTAGCGGAACAACAAGATTGGGCTGCTGCTATCAGAGAATTTGAAGAAGTATTAAACCAAGAACCTACCTGCACCCCGGCTTGTTATAATCTCGCCATTTGTTGGCAAGGGACTAGAGATGATAATAAAGCTGCAGAGTATTTGGAAAAAACTTTAACACTTGATCCTCAACATGCTTTAGCCGCACAAGCGTTAGGCAGTATTTTGTTGAAACAAGAACATTATGCCGAGGCAAAAACTTATTTAGTTATTGCCTTGCAAGATTCACCCACTGATCCCGATATTTATTATAATTTGGCATTAGCTTGCTTGGGCGAGGGGCAAAAATTAGATGCGCTGTATTATTTTAATGAATTGCTAAAGCATCATCCCTATCATATTGATGCAGAATATAACTGCGCCGTGATTTATCAGCAAGATGGAAATTATCCAGCAGCACTTCGCGCTTATAATCGTATATTGGAATTGAACCCAGAACATTTTGCCAGTTTATATAATAGCGCTTTGATTTTTCAAGCCAATGCAGAATATGATCACGCACTTACCTATTATCAGCGTGCGTATAAAATTGACCCACAACATAAAAGTTTAGCTTTTTTAATTCAAGCCTTACAACAACAAACTCCCAGTAAAGCCCCCACCGAATATATTGAAACACTATTCGATGGTTATGCCGATCATTATGATCGCCATATGCAACAGCAGCTACGTTATAGTGTGCCCAAACAATTGTTTGAATTATTTTTCCGGTATGCAGAGCATGCAAATGTAAAGCAAGATTATACCTTAATTGATTTAGGGTGCGGCACCGGTCTGGCTGGTGAATACTTTAAACCCATATGCGACACTATGGTAGGCATTGATTTATCTACACATATGTTACGCCAAGCCTCGCGCAAACAGATCTACACTACGTTAAATCAACAAGATAATGTGGAATATTTGCTGAAGTTAAAGCAAGATACCGATATTATTATCGCTGCGGATGTATTAGGTTATTACGGCGATTTGAATCAATTATTTTCAGCGGTTCACCAGACATTACGCGTAGGTGGATGGTTTTTATTTTCGATTGAAGCTTATGCAGGAGAAGAAAAGTTTCATTTACAACCCCACGCACGTTTTGCGCATCAACCTCAGTATATTGAAAGTTTGGCTGAGCAAAATGGTTTTTCTATATTAGCCAAACAAGCCAGCACTTTACGTTTTCAGCAAGAACAGCCAGTAAATGGATATTTGTATATGCTTCAGCTAATGCATTAGCTCAAACTTGCCATTACTTTCCTATCATCGTTAATAATGAAGTCACCAAAATAATCGTTATCGCTAAAGGTGCCACAAACCGCACAATAAACCACCAGGCTTTGAATAAATTAGGATAGCGCATCTGCAACACTTCTTGATTAGTCGCGCGCGTCATCACCCAACCCACAAACAAAGCGAATAATAAACCGCCTGAGGGTAAAATAATATTTGTAGGAATATCGGTGGCCATAGCAAAAATGGTAAAGCCCGCAAATTTAACCTCTGCCCACGCATTAAACGATAATAACGAACCAATTCCTAACAACCACGCAAAACCACAGACTAACCAAGTCGCTTGTATTCGAGTTAAACGCGTACGTTCAATTAATAAGTACACCACCGGTTCCGCTAATGAAATTGAAGAAGTCCAAGCCGCAAACAATAATAAAATAAAAAACAGTGCGCCGACCAACATGCCATAATCCATATGTGCAAATGCCATAGGCAAGACCACATACATTAACCCAGGACCTTCGGAAACCGGTAATCCATAAGCAAATACGATGGGAAAAATAGCCAGGCCAGCTAGAATGGCAACAAATACATTGAGAATAGCGATAGTGCTCATTGAATGTGTGAGTGAAGTTTTTTCTTGCGAATAAGCAGCATATACTGTAATCATGCCCGCACCTAATGCCAGTGAGAAAAATGCTTGTCCTAATGCTGAGAGCATTACCGCAGGAGTGATTTTACTGAAATCGGGTTCAAATAAAAATTTTACCGCTTGCAAGAATTCGCCGGTATACGCACTATAAGCACCTAAGAGGATTAAAATCGCAAATAAAGCGGGCATAAGATAGGTATTTAATTTTTCTAATCCCCCTTCTACCCCACGCGCTACCACCCACAAGGTCATGCCCATAAATAAGGTATGCCACAACAACATTTCCCAAGGATCTGCTAAAAAATTTCCCCACATTTGCTCAATTTCAGCATTGTTCAAACCCTGTAAATATCCCCCAGCACTACGCCATAAATAACCTATAGACCAGCCCGAAACCACGCTATAAAAAGATAAAATCATCAC
>JBIOEC010000162.1:0-3197 GCA_044445645.1 Gammaproteobacteria bacterium
GGCTTGATGGGAGGCTTATTACCTGCTGGCTTAGGTAATCACAAACTGGTAGCTGCACTTCTCCATAAAGGTGAGGCATCGTATTCGCTGAATAGAAACCTGGCCGTGTCTCAATTCCCTTTATCTTAAGCTGATCAATTACCGTATCTCTTCCTTGAGGAAAGGCGGATGCATCAAGAGATACCGCAATAGCCCATACTACTGGCTCCACTTTTTGTGAATATGCTTGAAGAGTCACTCCATCTATATTCTGAAGAATTCTGGTATATGTTGTATAAACCCTATCCCGCTCTTGAGTGATTATGTCAATCTGTTCTAGTTGTGCGCATCCCATTGCTGCCTGCATGTTGGTAAGCCGAAAATTGTGACCTGCTACTTCATGCCAGTATCGTCTGGATGACATGCCGTGACTTCTGAAAAGTCTCATTCGATTGCGCAACTCAACGCTACTTGTTGCTGCCGCACCACCTTCGCCTGTTGTAATTGTCTTGGTTGCTTGGAAACTATAAATTCCAACTGGTGCTATCGTTCCGGCCATACGCCCTTTGTATTTTGATCCGATCGCCTCTGCTGCATCTTCAATCACGATCAAACCTTTGCTTGTGGCAAGCTCCATTATTGGAGTCATGTCGCAAACATTTCCATAAGTGTGAATTGGCACAATCGCTTTGGTATTTGGCGTAATGCATTTCTCGACATCCTCTGCCGTCATGCACCAACTATCAGCATTTACTTCTGAAAACACCGGCTTTGCACCAACATGCAATGCAATATTTGCTGCCGCCATAAATCCAAAGCCCGGGACGATGACTTCATCTCTTGAACCTATATTGAGTGCAAGATACGCCATGTGCAGTGCAGTGGTGCCGTTTGAGGCCGCTATTACATAGGGGGCGTCGCAATATTGAGCAAAGTCCTTTTCGAGGCGCTCAACATACTCCCCTCCTGAAATCCAACTCGATTGCAACGCATCAACAACATAGCGTTGCTCATTTCCCCAATAATGAGGGCTGGCCCAAGGTATATTTTTGACTTGCATAATATAACGTCCTTAAAAGTCTCGATAAAAATACTAATTAGGTTTTACAAATTCCATTGCGATAACGCCCATGCCAGGCAACTCGGAAATCTGATTTGTTAATTCGTATTCCATGCCCATCATATAGGGTTCGCGCCAATATGGATAAAATGGATCCGTTCTTTTTCTTTCTACATCTTGGTTATAACTATTTGCTTGTTTTTCACCATATATTTGGAAGCTATTTGGTTTGCCCGTTACACTAAAAATTCGTTGTTCAATTAAATTTTCATCGTAATACCGTTGCCAAAATACAAATCCATTTTCATCTGTATTAATTAATTCATACTCGTTAAGATTTATGTATTCTTCCGAAGCCTTGGCCGCACAAGGCACCGATATTACAAGCTGACCACCTGGTTTTAACAAATCCCACATTTTTTGGATTGCCCTTTTATCTTCTGGTATGTGTTCAATTACCGATATACTCGTAATTACTTCAAAAGAATTGGGCTCAAAGGGAACATCATTTATAAGATGTCCATAAAAACGGCATCTATCTGCAAGGCCAAAAGATTTAGCCCATGAAGTTGTCACTAAAAGATCTTTTTTGTCTGGATTGATCAAGGTGGCGACTAAACCTGGGGTCCGATCAACCACGATCAGTGGAAATAGCCTGGGAGAGGAAACATCCAAATACGAACGAAATTTCCTTTTTGTTATCGTGCGCCAAATAAAATCAAACTCAAAATATCGTACCGAGTCCATTGGCGAAACAATAAGATTATAAGCACGCCTAACATCGCGCCCTTTAAGAAGCAGACGTATTCCCATCAAAGCACAAAATCTTCGGAATGCTAAACCAGGAGCGTGAATAAAATATGCCATGCCCCAGTACAAAGGAAATAAAATAAGACCCGTCACCACCTTGCGAAGTCTTCTGGCTTTGGAAATTTCTTGCAATGATTGAGGGTAGCTTAAATATACCTTGGGCAAATCAATATGCGTTTGCATAAAAACACTCCTAGATCTTTTAGATACGTCATAAACCAAACAAGAGAAGCAATTATCTGCCAATTTATTGTTTCAGTTTAATTGCTTACTTTTTACTACCTATGTAATGCCACATGGCAGAACGTAATTGAGGAGATAACCAAATCGACATCGCAGAAGTAAATATCGCCAATCCAATCCCGCACACAAGTTTTACGTAAACAGGACTGACGGTCACATGTGTTACATAATAACCAAATAGGCCAACCAAAATCGACATCAATAACGGTATGCCAACATCAGATAATAACCATCTGAATGCCAACCCTTTAAGTAAGTAGCGATGTGTTAGCCACGGTCCGAGCATTAAATATGCAATTTCCGTTGTTAACCATGCCATTGCTCCACCCAATGCACCATATGTCTGCGCAAGAAAGATAATCAATGGCACCAAGAAGAGCATCAATACTATATTTATAGTGAGAGGGATCCACGTCATTCCATAAGCCAATTGAAGAGCATAAGGAAAAAACATCACGCCGTTTAGCGATGAGCCAATTACTAGTAACGAGATTATCGGTGCTACGCTTGACGCGATATCTGAATTACCCGTCCAAACACGCACCAAGTACTCTGAAAAAATGGCAAGCAACATCGCTATTGGAAATAGTACTGTTCCAAGCATGCGCGTACCCAATCGATACAAATTCATTAATTTTGTAGTATCACCTGTTGCGACAAGCGCTGAAAACCGCGGATACACTACGTTGTATACAGGCACAATTAATACGGACAGCCCACTTACGACAACCGTTGCTAGCATGTAATGTCCGAACTCTTCTAACGCCAGCATCTTGCTCAGTATTACTTTATCCAACTGCGTGAATGCCAGTGACGTTAAGCCAATACCACTCATACCTGCAGTAAAGCGCCAAACACTTTTTAGATTGTTAGCATCGAATCTGATCTGATCTGATTTTCCAATTATTTTCCATGCGGCTCCGCGCATGGTGATTGCATAAACAAGGCCTACACATGCCTGCCAAATAAAGAAACCCTCTATAGTTGGGGAGACAAATGCAAGAACCACCACTGCACCCAAATTGCCAATCGTCACCATCACCATGCTGATAATGCTTGATATGGTTATTCGCTGTGCCCCCATTAGCGCACCTTGATATAAACC
>JBIOEC010000163.1:0-3174 GCA_044445645.1 Gammaproteobacteria bacterium
CATGTTTATGTTCCTACTCCTGCTGTACTAGGTATTTATGCCAAAGAAAATGGCCGCGGAATGTTTTTTGATTCCCCAGAGTTTTTGTCAGAAGCAGAGGAATTAGCACAAACTGGACCCGTACAAAAAGAACCTCGCCCGAAGCGTGGAAAACCGCAGCTCACCGTGGTGCGTAATGAACCACCGAAGGAAGAATGAGAGCGCTGCATGAGCACACAACCCATAGGTGTATTCGATTCAGGTGTAGGCGGTCTTACTGTACTACGTGCTCTACGAGACACATTACCCCATGAAAATTTTCTCTATTTAGGTGACACGGCGCGCGTGCCATATGGCAACAAAAGTGCCAGCACTATTCAACGGTATGCTTTAGAAGCCACGCATTATCTCATTAAACAAAATATCAAGTTATTAGTCGTAGGCTGTAACACGGTCGTTTCCGCCGATTCCTTAGTGAAATTACACATGGAATTTCCTGAGTTGCCGATTATCGGGGTGATTGAACCAGGTGCTTTAAGAGCTCTGCAAGCCTCGAAAACTCAACAAATCGGAGTGTTGGCAACGCGGGCTACATTACGCAGTGGTGCATACACGCGTACCATTAAAAAATATGCCCAGAATGCCGAGGTATTTATTTATTCAGCACCTTTATTGGTGCCTTTAGCGGAAGAGGGATGGCTATCGGGTGAAGTGGCTACTCAAGTGGTTCAAAAATATTTGCAGCAAATATTAGCGCATTCTATCGATTGCTTATTATTAGGTTGCACGCATTACCCGCTATTTGTTCCTTTAATCCAATCATTGCTTCCAGAACATATCGCATTAGTTGATTCTGCTACCACCACGGCTCATGCGACTTCCCAGCGGTTACAACAACTAGGCATACAAAATCCGCAAGAACTTTCTGGAAGCACGGAGTTTTATGTCACCGATGATCCATTAGAATTTTCTCATATTGGCCGATTATTCTTGGGCGAAGAAATTGTGCCGCAAACAGTGCATCTAACAGGTTTATAATCCTAACTGAAAGTACGCTTCTCTTTTACCAATAATCTTTAGCTATTTCTTGCGCCTGGGTTAATTCTTCAGGTGTATTAATTTCTAGAGTTTTATGCTCAGTAACACATACGCGGATTTTATAACCATTTTCTAATGCACGTAACTGTTCAAGTTTTTCGCTTAATTCCAGCGGGGTTTGTGGCAACTGGGTGTAGGTCATTAGAAAATCGCGAGTAAAAGCATACATACCTTGGTGATGATAGACAGGAATATTTTGAATCACTTCACGTTGATATGGAATAGGTGAGCGTGAGAAATATAAAGCATTATGATTTTTATCTACAATCACTTTCACCATATCTGGACTATGATATTGTTTGCTGAAATCGAGCGGGTTAGCCAAAGTTGTCATCTCAGGACGTTCGCCATTGAGATAAGGTTGTACTAATGCGGTTAACATTTCTTGGCGCACAAAAGGTTCATCACCTTGTAAATTTACGATTATGTCCATTTCTGGAAATTGCTTAGCGACAAAAGCGACTCTATCGCTGCCGGTTTCAATCGTGCTGTCAGTCATTACGATATTTCCGCCACAGTTACGAATAACTTCAGCTATTTCTTCACTATCGGTTGCTACTACAACCTTAGTAAAGGCTGGGCAGGTACAGGCTGCTTCATACGTGCGCTGAACCATGGTTTTTCCTGCTAATAGAGCAAGAGGTTTACGGATTAAGCGAGTAGAGCCTATGCGAGATGGGATTACACATAAAATTTTAGTCATATTTTGATCCTTCTTTATTTATTATGCAGTTGAAATTTAAGACGTCTACAAATTACCTTTTTTACTTATTGATTTCGCCAATTTTTGCATCGATTTTTGCACATTTTTATCTGTAACCGTTTGTGCCATAGATTCTAGCAAAGCTGCAGCGTAATCGGAATAATTGGGGGCAGGAATTTTAGTTTCGTCATTTTTATTAATTTGTATGGGTGGACGATTGTGACATATCAATTCTTGCACGTTTTGGTATCGAGGATCTAGCCGTAATAAAGGTAATATCTTTGGCAATTGGTAACGTAGTACGGTACCTGCAGCAGAATTACTGGTGTGTACAATTATCTTGCCATTTTCCCAAGAGGCAACCTCACAGTACGTAGCCAGGTGCTCGGGCAATAAAGAGCGCAATTTTTCAGTTAAATCTTTCAAATGTTCACTTTTTTGCATTAAGTTTTGTAAATGACCTCGCTGATTTGAAAGCAACTCAGAAACTGTGCGCATACCTACCTCTCGTGGTATATTATGAAATTCAATCAATATTTAGTATAATTATCATTGTACCACTATTCATTAGCAGGATGAACAAATGGAAATTGTCATCAATACTGACACCCGCGGACGATATTCATTTCAAGCAGACCCTTGGCTGTTGGCGGTTATTTTCAGTGTTATGTGTCTATTCGTAATTACCCTATGTATAATGGGCTTCTTGCTTAATCGCAATGAAATCATAGCCCTGGGGGTGGATTCCGGTATTATTGATGCTTGGCAAAAGCGGGTACAGCACCAAGAGCAGCAAATTACTCATATTCGTCAACAAGCCAATACCCAGCTAGAAGTACTAGCTCAACGTGCTGCAGAATTACAGGCAGACATTCATCGGCTAGAGGGATTAAGCCAGCGCTTAGCAGAGAGCGCTAATATAGATATTCAACGCCTTACAGATGAATTCCGCATGACGTCCCCCTTTCTGGTGACGTACAATGAGCTAGGTGAAAACGTTACACCTGTTACACCAACGGACTTTATGCAAACTTTAGATAATTTAGGTTATCAACTTGCATCTAGAGCGGAGCAATTGCTGTTGTTAGAAAAACTTATATTGCGCCAAGATCTAAATGAAGACATTTTAGGTATTACCCGTATTGTGGACCGAGGATGGATTACTTCTTCTTACGGCTATCGAACGGATCCGTTTACCCAAAATACCACTTTGCATAACGGCATTGATATTTCAGGGCAACCGGGTTCACAGGTTAAAGCGATTGCAGCCGGAATGATCCGTTTTTCAGGACCGCGTGCAGGATTTGGAAATTTAGTGGAAATTGACCATGGTAATGGCTTTGTTACTCGATATGGCCATAATCGAGCAAATCTGGTGGTGGTGGGTGATATCG
>JBIOEC010000164.1:0-3153 GCA_044445645.1 Gammaproteobacteria bacterium
CTTCATGTACAGTTTCACTTGTCGCCTGAATATGGAAAGATGTTTGCTCAGTGCCAGCAGAATCTTCATCATGTGCTAACATTGAACTTTCTATATTTAGAGCGGCCTCCACCAATATATCAATTTTCTCATCGTCGCGATCAGCATACTCATTTATTAGATTTTGCAATTCATTTAATTTTCTTTTAGAAAGCTCATGCTGTGCATTATTTCTATTAAACTCGAACAACTTTTTGATAATTGCATAATTCCCATTTCTGGCTGCATTTTTCAAAGCATTAAATAATTCTTTGCAGCCCAGATGGTTTTTTTTTCGTATTTGAATATTTTGGCATTCAAGTAATGCAGTAACAATTTCAATATATCCATCCAAACAACTCATGCCTAGTATCGAAAGACCTTTGGCAACTTCCAGATTGACATTGAAAGTTGGACTGGCGATTAGCATTTTAGCTATTTCTATTTGGCCATTGAAAAAAGCCAAAATAAATGGACTAACTTTAATCATTCTCACATTTATAATGGCGTTGACATTTGCACCCTTTTCTAATAATTTTTGCGCGATTTGAGCATGCCCATTTTGGCAAGCCATCATGAGCGGAGTTCTTCCAGAGTTACCTGCTAAATCAACATCTAATTCTTGATGTTCGCATAAAGCATCAACCACGTTCACTAATCCTGCTTCACTAGCCAGCAATAAAGCCGAACTCCCGAATTCATTTTGTTTATTAATATCTATTGTGGAATTAGTGGCTAATGCCAATGCCATTGAACTATTTTTTTTTGCGCATGCAAGAATAAGTGAAGAATTTTTTTTATTGTCCGTTATATTAACATCTGCATCATTCTCAACTAAGAGATTAAACATAGCAAGATCATCATTCATGATGGCTATCTTTAAAGCGGTATTTCCAAATGTATTTTGAGCATTAATATTTGCGCCACGTAAAAGGAGAACTTTGCAAAAATCCAACAAACGCATTTCGCAGGCTATTAATAATGCGGTATTACCATTACCGTCTCGCTGTTCAATATCTATGTTGGGAGCTTCTAATAGCTTCTCTGCTGAACTAAATGCTTTATTGCAAATAGCAAACATTAAAAATGTAATTTTCCAATTTTCCATGAAATAACTAACACGATGTTCAGTATCTATACCATTCTGTAACATCGGCAAAATAAATCTTACATATTGTTGTTTGATTGCTTCACACAGAAACTGAACCGCAAATTCTTTATGTTTGCTAATAATTGCCGCAGCAATAGGCCCCAAATCATCCTCAGGAGCACTTTTTACTAATTTTAAAGCATCTTGTAATATTTGTGATTTATTAGCCCCCCCTTTCTTCCATGAATCAGCACAGGAAAAAATTAGGTTTTTTCTTACTTCTAGCGCCTTAGCCTGAGAGTTGGGTACCATATTTTATAAGATTTACAAGTTATTTTACTATCCAAACATATCCATGTTATCAAGATTACCTTTGGATGTAAAGAAGATGACGACTTGCGAATTGCCTCACGCGGGCTAAGGTCTTGCATCCAAAGGAGGCTGATACTGCAAATCGGGGTGAAGAGTTTTGTGGTTGCTAGCAAACAGCCTAGCTGTGACTATTTTGATATCATTATGCGAATCCTTAAAAAACTTGAAGCTTATATACTAAATTTTCACGCCCCTCGCCAGCTTAGCCTGTTTTCCTGACAGTCCTGCGGCTTGGCGCATAAATATTTTTTTTACTCCGGGGAATTTATCGAATAATCCCAAGCCTAAATTCCATAATGGCTTGCTAGAAATATGTGAAGTAATTTCGGCTAAGCCGTGGGTGACGCCTTGTACGCGTTGTTGATCGCTTTGTACGTGCTGTAAGTAGTTGCGCAATACGGATAATTCGCCGATATCATCAGAGGTTTCCAGAAGAGTTTCGGCAAGCCATGCGACCGAGCGTAAGGCTAAATTTAATCCTTGTGCAGCGACTGGATGCATCGTATGTGCAGCATTACCTAAGATAACCACTCTAGGGCGTATTTGTTCGTAGGAGTAACTTGCAGTTAATGGATAACTCGAGCGTTCGCCTAATTTAACTTCTGTTCCCCAATATTGGCCCATATTTTTTTGCAACTCTGCCAAATATTCTTCGGAAGATAATGCTAGAAGTTGTTGTGCGTGCTCTATGCTAGTGCTCCATACTACGCCAAATTCTTTTTGTCTTACGGGCAGTAATGCAATCACACCTTGATCGGTGAAACGTTCATAAGCTTGGTTATCGTTGACTATCGACATTGAAATAGTGCTTACAATTGCAGTTTGATCATAAACATGCTGTTCTTGATGAATATGTAATTGTTGTGCGATGGTGCTTTGACTTCCATCCGCCGCGATTATTAATCTTGCTGAAAGCGTTTGAGTTTGGCCGCTTTGCAAAATGTTTAATTGTGCATTTTTATTTTTTATTTCCAGTTTTTGTACTGTTGAGGGAGCGTAAACGGTAAGCTCGGGAATGGTCGACACATTTTTTGCCACCTGATTCGCCAATATATTAGCGGGTACAACATAACCTAACGCGGGTAAATGTAAAGCACTGGCATGCAAACGTGTTTTAGCAAAAACTCCTTTTTTAGATACATGAATGGTTTGCATTGGAGTGGCATACTCAGCAAGCGCCGGCCATAAATCTAAAGTAGTTAAAATTTGCTGACTGCTATAACTGAGCGCCAAAGAACGTCCATCGCCAGATAAAGATTGTGTAGGCAACGGTTTAGCATCGACCAATGCCAAATGCAAACCATGATCACGTAGCGCTTGGCCTAAAATCATGCCGACTAGGCCTCCACCTACAATAATAATATCGTAGTGGTTTGCGCTCATTGCATCACCTTTTCAATATCATCAATGGTTTTAGGAACATTTTGAGTTAGAACCTTGCAACCATCAGAGATTATTTGCACGTCATCCTCAATACGAATGCCAATATTATGCCAACGCTCATCTACCTGCGTTTCTGGTCGAATATATATGCCTGGTTCTACAGTTAATACCATTTGCGGCTCAAGTAATCGCCATTCTCCATTAATTTTATAAGTGCCAGCATCATGCGTATCTAAACCGAGCCAATGACTGCAGCCGTGCATATAAAAAGGTAAATAAGCTTTTTGTTC
>JBIOEC010000165.1:0-3151 GCA_044445645.1 Gammaproteobacteria bacterium
ACAATAATGTTTATGTTCAATTAATATTAAAGGGTTTAGGATCAGTAGCAAACAGTGATCCAGCAGGTATTCTTAGTACCTATATACCAGGGTACAATGACCAATTTCATGGCTAAATTAATGGTAGAAAATAATTACAATTGCTTGTATTTTGATTAAAAATAACGAATACTGTGTTCGGCCAGAATTAGCAAATTCAGACCGCGCACCTAATATATTGCCCGGTAGAGCAACAATGAGGATTAAGACATGGTTAAAAAAATTGCATTGATGTGCGTTTTATTTTCAGGAGTATGTTTTGCTGAAAGCAAGCAGATGCTGGATAAAGTGGTGGCTGTAGTTAATAATGGAGTCATAACTTCCAGTGAACTTGAAGCGCAAGTTGCCTTATCTAAGAAACAAATTATCGCTCAGAAAGTGCAAATGCCTAGTGATTCAGTATTGAGAAAACAAGTACTACAGCATTTAATCGATGTTGATTTGCAAATACAAATGGCAAAACAACATAATATTACCGTGGATACTAAAGAGTTAAATCAAGCTATAGAAAAAATAGCCACAATGAATCACATAACCTTGACCCAATTACGAGAAGAAATAGGCAAGCAAGGAATGCGTTGGGAAGATTACCGACAAAATATTCGTAAAGAACTACTAATATCTCAATTACAACAAAAAGCCGTAGGGCAAGATATTCAAGTAAAAAATGAACAAGTAGAGGATTACCTAAAAACAGCGACTCAAAGTATTAATCCTGACGCAACCTATCGTCTACAAAATATTGTTATACCAGTTCCGGAAGAACCATCTACAGAACAATTAAAAAAGGCCAGAAATAATGCCGTACAATTACTTACCAAGATAAAAAAAGGTGAGGATTTCAGTCGTATAGCCATTGAAGAATCCAGTGGCGAGTTAGCTTTAGAAGGCGGCGATTTAGGTGACAGACATTTGGCTGAATTGCCTGAGATTTTTGCCAAGGAAGTGGTACGCATGAAAGTGGGTGAAGTAGCAGGCCCTTTGCGGACAGGAAATGGGTTCCAGTTAATAAAACTTGTAGCAACTACGGGTGACAATCAGCACCACATGATTACTCAAACGCATGTACGTCATATATTATTAAAGCCCGATCCAAGCATGTTACCCTCAGATTCCAAAAAGCAGGTTAATAACATCTACCAACAATTAAAATCAGGCAAGGATTTTGCCTTAATGGCTAAGCAATATTCGCTTGATGCGGGAAGCGCTATTAAAGGTGGTGATTTAGGGTGGGTTAGTCCTGGTGAGTTAGTTCCTGAATTTGAAAAAACAATGAACAATTTGCCTTTGCACACGGTAAGCCATCCCGTGAAGACACAATTCGGATGGCATATTATGGAAGTGATTGCACGAAAGCAAAAGGATGATTCAGAAGCTTTTAAGAAGCAAGAAGTCAGAAAATTCTTACAGCAACGTAAGTTTGCAGAAGCCGTACAAAATTGGCAACAACATATACGCACTGAAGCCTATATTAATATAGTTGATAAGGGGTTGGCATGAAGCCACTGCTTATTAGCAGTGGAGAACCAGCAGGGATAGGGCCTGATCTATGTGTGGCACTGGCAGATCATGATCTGCCACTTGTAGTGTTAGGTGATCAACAGGTATTGGAATCCAGAGCAAAAGAACTAAAAAAATCAGTCCGTTTTATTACCTATAAAGCAGACCACCCCATTGAAACCAAACCTGGCTCATTAACGGTTATTCCAGTATGGTGCAAGGAACCTGTGATAAGTGGTCAGTTAAATCCTCATAATGCATCTTATGTGATGGAGTTGTTGAATACGTCAGCCAGTTTATGTGCGCAGAATGAATTCTCCGCGCTAGTAACAGCACCTGTACATAAAGCAAATATAAATGCAGCTGGAATCCCTTTTACCGGTCATACCGAATTTTTCGCACAGTTCTTTAAAGTAGACAGGGTAGTAATGATGCTTGCTTGCGAGCATCTAAAAGTCGCTTTAATTACAACGCACCTTCCTTTACGTGCAGTTGCCGACGCTATTACATCGCCACTTATAATAAAAATACTCACACAAGTGCATCAGTCACTTAAAAAAGAGTTCGCTATCCCCAATCCTGTTATTAAAGTAGCCGGATTAAATCCGCATGCTGGAGAATCGGGATATTTAGGGAGAGAGGAAATTGAAATAATACAGCCTGCTTTAGATTTCTTGCACTCTCAAGGCATGAATATTCAAGGGCCTTTTCCAGCAGATACCTTATTCACACAAAATCATTTGAACCATTGCGATGTCTTTGTTGCTATGTATCATGACCAAGGATTACCTGTTTTGAAATATGCAGGATTTAATCAGGCAGTAAATATCACTTTGGGGTTACCTATAATTCGGACCTCAGTAGATCACGGTACGGCACTAGACCTGGCAGGTAAAGGTTTAGCTGAATCGGGTAGTATCTTAGCAGCGGTACATATGGCACAAGTTATGGTGAGAAATAGGATCAGCCAATGACAACAATCAATATAATAGCAGCTGTAGATGAGGCTGGAGGATTGGGTTTAAATAATAAACTACTTTGCCATTTACCCGCAGACTTACAACATTTCAAAGCCACCACACTTGGAAAACCTATCCTGATGGGACGAACTACTTTTGAATCCATAGGTAGGACTTTACCTGGTCGTCTAAATGTCGTGCTAAGCCGAACAATTAAGGACATAGATGGGGCAATGGTTTTTAATTCATTAGAGACCGCCTTACAGCAATTGGACGAAATTCCAGAACTTTTTATAATAGGTGGAGCACAACTGTATGCTCAGACCCTGAGTCTTGCAAATCGCATCTACCTAACGCGCATACATAACCGATTTGAAGCAGATACCTTTTTTCCTGTAATAGATGAAACCCTATGGTATTGCCAAAATAGGGAATTTAGAAGGCAGGATGCAAAGAATCAATACGATATGACATTTTGCATTTATGATAGAAAAGCAAGTTATTACATTAAAAAAGACAAAACAGTAAAACAAATTAAAATAAATGCAAAAAGTGTTTGACACAGGATTTGAAATGAGTAGAATACGCAGCACGCCTTCGGGGCGATTTCATTAAGAATTAGAGAAGACAAACTGTGTGGGCGCTCTGAAGAA
>JBIOEC010000166.1:0-3144 GCA_044445645.1 Gammaproteobacteria bacterium
AACCACCTAAAAACATCATCAGCGTATCAAACTCAGCCTTACTCGGCACATGCCATCCTTTTGGGCAAACACCTTGCACTCCACTTGGCACGGAAGTGCTTGATAGGGCTCCTTGCATAATTGTGTTCCAATCATACAATCTACCGTAAATGGCGCAATTTGCCGGATCGTTATTATAGCAGACACTACCGGAAGCATCATAATTTAAATTCTCTGCCATCCAGGTCTGGTTGCCGATACACACTGTCTTATATTGCTTCCCGTCGCGCATATCGACGAGCGGTCCCCCGCAACTCTCATAACTATAGGTATCATTGGCGAAGTGTTTAAGAAATAGTTTATCAGCATAATGGGGACCGGGAACAGGTCGATCAGGGTGATCATAAAACTCTGCATTATCCGAATTGAGATGAGCAATTCCGGTGCTATCAAAGTCAATAACTAAAGCTGAAACCAGCGTATCTTCCATTTCTTTGGCAAATAGATCCGATACAAAAACTGAAGTCCCATCACTAAAGGCATAACCATAATAACTGATCGGGTTTCTGCCTATAAATGCCGAAGCTATCGGTATTCTGGCTGGAGTTTTATTATCAGAAGGAAAAGGTGTGTTCCATCCGCTATAACACATGTTTCCAAAAATAACGGTGTTAGATAAAGAAGAAAGTTTGTTAATATATTTTGAATTGATCCAGATCTGCGAAGTTGCTAAACTGTTATTTTTATTCCAATCTTTTATCCCTGTATATATTCTTCTGCCTGCGGAAAGATTTAAATCACCGGATAAGAGTTTATCATAAGTGCCGGGTCCCATATTTCCATCAATGGTCATTTTGACTTCCGCTTCTGTTTTAAGATTACCTAAATAAATTGTTTGTCCAGTTATGAACTTATCCGGCTCACCATGTGCATCGATGATCACCAGTCCGTAATCTTTGAATTGATCAGCAATTTGGTATGTGCATTGCCCATTCTTAAGTAAGGTTATGTCGAGCCCTAAACTGGAGTTTGCAAATACGTCCAGAACATGTTGCATTTCTGTCTCTGTATAAAAATCATTGAAGACAGGTGCGTAAATAAGAACTTTTTTATTCGTAATGGTATTTTGGGAATGGTGGCCAAATACTTTTAATTTTACACTCTGATTTTTTGATCCACCTCCTCTGTATATACTCACACTATCGGCATCTATTTGATCATAATAGAATGTGGTTGATACTCCGGATTTTAATACAATGTTGATATACGTGCTGTCGAGCACATCCGCTGAAGCAACACTAGACTGAGTATTTAGCCAGTTCGCCGTAAGGATAATAGATTTGGCAGGATCGCCATTTGTCAAATCGGCAAACAGAAAAAATTTTCTTTGCGTCGTATCTAATATTTGAGCGATCTGGAGTAATGAAGGGGTAGTTCCTGAAGGCGCCGTCGGTTGCGTTGCTTTGCAACATGCAAAGAGCAAAGAAAATACGGTAAGTATGATGAGTTTGTGTGCTTTCATGATCGTGAGTTATGAAATAAACATAAAAATTTACGGATCTTTCACGCAGCGGCAGGAAACAGCCGCTGTTGTAGGGTCTTCTTCAAAAATGTCAAGAGTTTGACTATCTGCTGAGAGGCCATAAGTCTGCCAAATTCCGGCATCAACAGTTGTCGTTGCAAATGTTGTGGCATAACCAAGATTCAAAAATGCATTTGCATTAGTAATGTCGCTAGTCCATCCGGCAGGAAGTGCCGAAAATCCGCTGCTATTCGTAGCGCCGGTATTCGGACTATTCCAAAGCGCTGATGTAGATTTCAGTGCGCCTCCATCATTATATCCTCCAGTATATCGAAACAAACTGAGCGTATCAAATTCGGCAGCGCTGGGTACGTGCCAGCCTTTCGGGCAAACTCCTTGAACCCTGCTGGGACTTGAAGTGCTTGAAGGTGCGCCTTGCATAAGGGTTTTGAAATCATACAGTCTTCCATAAATTGCGCCGTTGGCAGCATCATTGTTATAGGTGAGACTTCCGGAAACATTGTAATTCAGATTTTCCGCCATCCAATTCTGTGTGCCGATACAAACTGCTTTATATATTTGTCCATCACGTTCGTCGGTGAAGTTATCAATGCAATGCGCATAACTATAATCAAGTTGTCCATCCTGATTGAAGAATAGTTTACCATTTTTACGTGTATTGTACTGATCCAATTCTGGATCATTAAACTGTATTCCGTTCCAGTGTAAATGAGCATTACCCGTGCTATCATAATCGACCACGAACGAACGCACTAAAGAATCTTCCATCAGTTTCGCGAAGTTATCATGTACTGCAAACGATTGTCCCCCGTTAAAGTAATAGCTGTAATAACTGATTGGATTTCTATCTATAAAGGAGGATCCAATCGGAGGGTATTCAAAGTATGACTGCTGTATCTTCTGCCCACCACGACACATATTTCCAAACACGATAGTATTAGAAAGCAATGGCAACGACTGAATATACTTGGAAGTAACCCATATTTCGTCTTTTGAAATTAAATTCTTATTGACCTCCCAATGTGACAAGAAAGGGTTGACGGCGACACCATTAACTAGACAGAGTTTTCCTGATAACATTTTCGCATATCCATCACTTGAAAGTTGATCGGAAATAGTTTGTTTTATAGCGTCATCTGTTGATGTTGCCTTTGTAAAAACAATACCACTGCCAGTCTTAAAGCAATCATGCAGACCATGGGTATCGATGATTACCAATCCATAATTTGCAAACTGATCAACAGTTTGGTACGTGCACTTATCCTCTATGAGCAACGTGACATTTAACCCTAAGCCAGAATTTGCCAAAAAATCAGTAACTACTTTCATTTCCCCAGGCTTATAGAATTCGTTGTATGGTGGAGCATATATCAGTACATTCTTATTCTTGATCGTATTTTTGGATTTCGGAGTCGAGAATAATCGAGGATTTGAATTATTGGGATTGTGTCCGCCACGAAATACGCTGAAACCGGAGTCATCTAATTGGTTGAAGAAAAAATAGGTTTCCAGACCGGACTTCATCACTATCTCGATTGCTATACTATCTACTGACTGTGCAGATGCCACTGTCGGCTGAGTTGCAACCCAATTAGCAGTCAGTTCAATTGCCAGCCACGGAT
>JBIOEC010000167.1:0-3119 GCA_044445645.1 Gammaproteobacteria bacterium
GGAAAGAAATACCTTGGCTGGCTTGAGGATAACCGACGAGTGCAACATAGTCTTCATACTCAGGCAGACTTTTGTAAATATTTTCTAGTTGTTTTAATTGAAAATCGAGATAATTTAAATTTGCTCCGCGTGGTCCGATCATAAAGACTATCGCAACACCTTGATCTTCGGTTGGAGCAAGCTCAGAGCGTAAAGAATTAAATAAGAACAGGCCTAGTATAGCGATAACGGCAATGATACTTAAAACCAGTGTACGTTGTCCCAATATCATATCTAAGAAATTACTATAACGCTTTTTTAATTTATCGAATGTGTTATCCAGCCAGCGGATAAAACGATTACTTTCATGCCGCATCATCCGCGAACACATCATGGGAGATAACGTCAAAGCTACAAAACCTGAAATAATTACCGCAGCGGCTAGAGTAAAAGCAAACTCACGAAACACATCGCCGGTTAAACCTGGAGTAAAACCAATTGGTGCATAAACTGCCGCCAAAGTAATAGTCATGGCAACTACAGCAAAACCAATTTCACGGCTACCCTTAAATGCGGCTGCCATTGGCGTTAGACCTTCTTCAATGTGACGGTGCACATTTTCTAGCATTACGATGGCGTCATCCACAACCAAACCAATCGCCAAAACCAGTGCTAACAAGGTCATAGTGTTGATACTATATCCCATCGCATAAATTAAACCGAAGGTTGCAATTAAACAAACTGGAATGGTGACAATAGGAATAAATGAGGAGCGCATAGAACCCAAAAAGCCAAATACCACGAGAACAACTAAAACAATGGCTTCAACCAATGTTGAATATACACCTTTAATAGAAGCATCAATAAATACCGCTTCATCATAAACCACCGAATAACCTACACCATCAGGTAGTGTTTTGCTGGCCTCTTTTAGCAAAGCATTCACGCTTTCTGACATCGTCACGGGATTAGCACTACTTTGTGGTACAACAGCAATAATAACCACAGATTGGTAATTGGAGCGCACAATTTCGGTATCGTCCAATGGGCCTAATTTAACATCGGCGATATCTCCTATACGCACGAACCCTTTTTCATCGCTCTTAAGAATTAACTCGCCAAAGTCGCCCACTGTAGGCACTCGGGTTTGTGGCAATAAAGTATAATTGCGTTCTTTACTTTTTAATTCGCCACCTGCCACATTCACATTCTGGCTATTCAACAAATTGGTAATGTCGCTGGCATCAATATTACGTGCCGCCATGCGAGCAGGGTCAGGATAAATCCGCATAGAAAATTCGCGACCACCCAGGATAGGAGCCGTTCCTACACCTTGGACTTGTTCAATGCTCACTTTAATATTACGGCGTATATAATCGGTTAACGCCATATCGGACAATTCACCATTAGTCGTAAATGCGATATACATGGTTGGCGTAGTGTTAACATCCGCTTTTTCTAAAACGGGAGAATCCGCATCTTCCGGTAAAGTGTTTACTACCGCGCTTAATCTATCGCGAAGATTATTCATACCGATATCGATATCATAACCACTGCGAAAATAAATACTAATAACACTCGCGTTATTTTTACTCTGAGAGGAAATAAAATCGATACCTTCCACCCCGGCAATTTCTTCTTCAATCACGGAGGTGATTTCGTTTTCAATCAAGGTGCCATCCGCACCTGAATAGGTGGTAGTAATGGTCGCAGTTCCTATGGCCATTTTAGGGAGGTCACGGACTTCTAAACGCAAAAAACCGACTAAACCCACAACCACAATCAAAATATTGATTACGAGGGTAAAAACCGGACGTTGAATACATAAATCTGAAAGCTTCATGGGTTATTTTGCCTGCTTTTCGCTGTTTGCCTTTTCTTTAGCCGCTACTTCCGCCATACGCGCGGCGGGATCTACAACCATCACAATAACTCCCTCACGCAATTTTTGCTGGCCTTGGGTTATCACTAAATCGCCTGCTTTTACGCCAGTAGTGACTTGGACACTACCATTTAAAAAAGTAGATGTTTCAACTCGTACTTTATTGACTTTTTTAAGGCTCAAAGGTGGCAATTGATCTACAGGGACACCTCGTTGTGCAGATTGCTGCAATAAGATTTGTTCTTTCACGCGTTCATCTAATTGAAACTCAGGGGCATCTTCTGCCAAAAATAAACTGGGTCCTTCTAATGAGTACACTAAACTTTCTTCAGGTACAACTAAGGCGTTCTGATCATGGCCTAATATTAAAGAGAGTTGGGTAGACAGACCAGGAGATAAGAAATCTTGTTGATTGTCTACCAAGCCTTCCACACTAATATTACGTGTAACAGGATCTATGCTAGGAGATACATAATCTACTTTTCCGGCAAATTTAAGATCAGGATAGGCTGAAGTGCTCAATTCAACTTCCTGGCCCACATTAAGTTTGCTCAAATATTGTTCAGGTACAGAAAATTGTACTTTAAGAGTATCTGTATTAACTATTTCTACTAAATTTTGCCCAGGAGAAACATATTGCCCCAAACTCATTAAGCGTGCGCCTAACCGTCCGGTAAACGGGGCTTTTATGAAGCTTTTATCTAGTGCATCTTGTGCAGCAAGTATATCAGCGTTTTTTACGGCTAATTCTGCTTTAGCTTGATCTAACGCTTGTTGAGGTTGCGCGCCACGTTGCACTAAATTAGCTTGTCGATTATATTCGATCTGACTTAAAGCTTGTTGGGCTTGGGCTTTTTGCAGATTGGCTTCTTCTGTCGCATTATCAATTACAGCTAAAACCGCATCTTTCTCAACTTTTTCTCCGCCATTGAAATGAATTTCTACAATATTGCCAGATGACTGCGCACTTAGCTGTGCAATATCAAATGCTCGCAAATCACCAAAGGCTTGCACGAGAATAGGCATGTCGCGCTGCTCAACGGGGGCCGTCATGACCGGGATAGGACGAACTAAAGATTGCTCAATTTCCAAGCGCTTCTTCTGATACCAGGAGTAACCACCCCAAACCACTACCAAGCCAATTAAAGCGATGACAGTCCATACGATCCATTGAGTTTGAATGAGTTTTTTCATCTCTAAGTTATCCACAAAGATTAAAATGATGGTATTTATAATACTTTAACGCGGTATTATAAAC
>JBIOEC010000168.1:0-3119 GCA_044445645.1 Gammaproteobacteria bacterium
ATCTATAATAATGTAACGATTTAAAAAGGTGCGCCCACGCATAAAATTCAGGGAACGAATTTTAATTTTGTTTTGTAATAAATCCTGAGTCGCGCCTCGGCCAAAACTGCCACCCACCTGTGATCCATGTAATACTTCCAGGTTATCCATTAAGGCGCCCATCCAGGGGGTCATTTTTTCTTCCTCAGTTCCTGGTAAAAAGCCTATATCTTCGCCTACAGGAATGGTGACGCGAGTCATTAAAATTTCATTATAGCGATTTTGATCTAAAACCTGAGTGAGTCCTGCGGCTATGGTTAAAAGGGTTTTACCCGTTCCAGCGGAACCTTGCAAGGTTACAAAATCAATATCCGGATCCAGTAGTAAATTTAAAGAAAAATTTTGTTCCCTATTGCGGGCATTAATACCCCAAACCGCGTTTTTTGTTTGAGTGAAATCACGAACTAGTTGCACAACAGCCATGTCTTTATCGAGTTTTTTGACGATAGCCTGGAATTCATTATCTTCAGTACTGATACAATCATTAGGGTTCCATTGACTGATAAGGGGGCCCTGTACTCTATAAAAGGTTTTACCGCTTTCCTGCCAAGAGTCCATGTTTTTAGCATGGGTATCCCAAAAATTATTTTCCAATAAATGCAAGCCTCTATGAAGCAGATTGACATCATCTAGCACCTGGTCGTTATGATAATCTTCCGCCGGGATACCAAGAATCCCTGATTTAATGCGCAGGTTTATATCTTTGGAAATGATGATAACCTGTTTTTTGCCGGCGAATTTACTTTGTAATCCCAGTGCGGTGGCAAGGATGGTATTATCTACCTTATGCCCAGGAAGTGTTGAGGGTATAACCTGATCAAATTCGTCCGTCTGAAAAAACAGCCTACCCGTGCTAGAACCCTTGTTTCCTGAAGCAAAGGACGGAATGAGAAGCCCTGAAACTATCTGTTCGTGAGAGGCGTTACTCATTAATTCAACTAACATCCGGTTGGTTTGTCTGACATTACGTGCCAACTCGGACGTCCCTGTTTTGTGGCTGTCTAGCTCTTCTAGAACCACCATAGGCAGGTAAATATCGTGCTCGTGAAAATGATAAATAGCCGAGGGATCGTGCATTAAAATATTGGTATCAAGCACAAACAACTTAGGTTCATTACTAGTAGGCTGTATCATGTATTCCCCTGATAAATCAATTAAACTTCACTGTGTCTTCTAAATATTGACAGGGTATTTAATATAATTCAATACGACAGGCCGGCTTAAAAAATTTATTAATGAGTGAATTCGTGTGGATCTTTCAAGAGTTGTTCGCGGGCGTCTTATCTTCTGTTAGGTGCCA
This sequence comes from Gammaproteobacteria bacterium, assembly GCA_044445645.1. Lineage (GTDB taxonomy): Bacteria > Pseudomonadota > Gammaproteobacteria > JBIOEC01 > JBIOEC01 > JBIOEC01. The sequence continues at coordinate 1,340 of JBIOEC010000168.1, forward strand.
GGACAAATAAACGTATTACAGGCCACGCAATAACTTTCATTAGAAGGTATGGGTGTGGGGAAATTTAATGGACTATATGGTGATGGTCCAGTGGCATCACAGGTCGTTGGTAAGCTGCTGGGGAATATTACGTTGTTAGGAAAGAGAGAATAATTATGCTCTACATCTAAAAGAAACATATTATTCGACGCTATCGATGAAAAATCGCCTTCTTTTGGCCTTTGACCACTAATACAATAAGCGCTAGCTGTTCCACTTGAGCTCTCGCATACCAGGTTATAACCAAATGGGCAGTTAGAAACAAAGCCTAAGTTATTGACCATAATATTATTAGGGTTTAATGGCACTGGAGTTACTTCTTGAGTATTCTGACTACAATATATTTTTTGTTCTTTAGTTATAGTAGATAAAATTGGTTGTACGACATTATTATCATAACGCACAGTAAATTTAATTACGGCCTCACCTTGTTCTTCAGGCTGATAAACTATAGTAATGATGCAGGTTCCACCATTTGCAGCTAAAGTTTTGTGACTACAAGAATCGGTTACAGTAAAACCACTACGATTGTTGGTATAGGATATTTGCTCAAGCACCTCATCAAAAGGTAAATTATTGGTTAAAATATATTTAAATGAATAACTGCCACCCAACATCGTGGTTGTAGGAAATCCATTTTTGGGATTAACTGTAAAACTTATGGGATCAGTACCAGACCAACTATCAACAGATGTCAATGCACAAATCATAATCCCAGTCATAACGGGTTTCATACCTTTAATTAACATAATTGACTCCTGAATTTGTCTCTTTAGGATAATTGATAGTAAACACCCAGAATTATTGCATTGGTTGTTAGAGTTCCCAATGATAAGAATTCATTAGTCCAATTAGCTCCGGTGCCATTATTGCTGTTAATTGTACCAAGATTAGTGTATTCGTAGCCGAGTGAAACCCAAACTTGAGGATTAATTTGGTAATCGATCCCTGCGCCCAGATTAAAGGTAAAATTATTAGCCGTATTATTTTGATAAGCAGGGCTGATTCGTGGAATAACGCCAGCTACTGCTTGTTCTTTGTACCCCGATAAGCGACTACTGCCCATCCCGAGTCCTGTACTGAAATAGGATGAGAAAGGGCCATATTGATAGAAGTCCAAGGTACTTTGTACCGTAAAAATATTGGAGGAAAGATTAAGGCGGTAGTTGTAGTTGTTGAATCGAGGTAAGGAATACTGTTCGATCAAGCCATTAACATTAAAATTACTTAAATACTGATAACGTAATGCCAAATTAAAATATGGGAAGGTTGGATTATTTAATGCAAAGCGATAACCGCCATAAGTAGAACTCTCACCTGTTGAACCAGGGCTATTAATTGTATAGAAATCTTTATTGGAGATCGATAAAACATAGCTGCCATTTGGGACAGTAGTACTCTTGTTTACACTGGGCCATAGCCAACCACCTCCTAGCCCTAAAAACCACCCATTTTCATTAACATTCGTATTTCCCATATTACCAGCGAAGCTGTAATGTGAACACAGTGCATTTAATAGCAGAGTCGAGCTATACAACCCTGTCCTGACTAATTTCCATGTCATAGTGATCCTTGTTTAGGGTGATCAATGAATAAAATTTCAATTAAAGCTCAAATGTTTGCGCTTTTCGGAAAACAACGTAACTCATTAAGTTATCTGGTGAGCTCACTTGGATTTGAAACTGAGATAAACAGATTATGAGTGTTTGAATAATAAAATAACCACTTAATTTTATTATTC
>JBIOEC010000169.1:0-3103 GCA_044445645.1 Gammaproteobacteria bacterium
AAAAAAACCCACACCATCTACTGACCATAGCTGATCTAAGCCCTGAATCAATTATTAATATTTTAAATACGGCAAAAAAGTTTATAACCCCCGACGGTAAAATTCAAAAAACCGCTGACTTAGCTGGAAAAACCGTAACCAATGTATTTTTTGAGCCTAGTACTCGTACCCGCACCACTTTTGAAATTGCCGCTAAAAAACTGTCAGCCGATATATTAAACTTTAATGCACAAATATCTTCCACCAGCAAGGGAGAATCTCTATTAGATACCATCCGTAACTTGCTGGCGATGTATTGTGATATGTTTATTATTCGACATAATGATAGCGGGGCTGCACATTTTGTGGCACAACATTTACCTCCTGAAATTCCGATTATCAATGCTGGTGATGGTCAGCACGCGCATCCAACCCAAGCTTTACTCGATATGTTCACTATCCAACAATTTAAAGGGGATTTATCACGATTAAGGGTGGCAATTGTAGGTGATATTTTGCATTCGCGCGTGGCTCGTTCACAGATCTATGCATTACACTCTTTAGGTGTTCCCGAAATCCGCGTAGTTGCACCCAAAACTTTACTACCCACAGAAATTAAAGATATGGGCGTACATATTTATCACGATTTACCTACTGGCTTGCGCGATGTAGATGTCATTATGCTGCTACGTTTGCAACGCGAACGCATGCAACATGCTTTATTACCCAATGAAAATGAATACTTTCAACAATATGGTTTAACTCAAGAGCGTTTAAGCTTAGCTAAACCCGATGCAATTGTGATGCATCCTGGGCCGATTAATCGTGGCGTAGAAATTTCCTCCAGTGTGGCCGATGGCGCACAATCTGTTATTCTGCAACAAGTGAGTAATGGAATTGCCGTGCGCATGGCTGTGCTGACCTTAGCTATGGCAGGTCAATTATGAAAATTGCTATCACTAATGGCTTATTAATTAATCCCAGTGAAAATGCTCCACGTTCAAGCTCTATCTATATAGCCGCTGGAAAAATTATTGCGCATGATCATGCACCAGAAAATTTTACTCCTGATATCACTTTAGATGCACAAGGCAATTGGATATGTCCAGGATTGATTGATTTATCTGCACATCCGGGAGAACCTGGATTTACGCACAAAACCACTATTGCTCATGAAGCACATGCTGCTGTTCAACGCGGCATTACCACCCTGTGCTATCCACCCAATACTTCACCCGTAATCGATTCTGCGGAAATTGTAGAAGCTATTCATCAACGCGCACAAAAAAATCAGCTAGCACGCATCGTTACGTTAGGTGCACTGACTAAAGAACTAGCCAGTACTCAATTAAGTCCTATGGCTGCACTCAAACAAGCTGGCTGCGTAGGTGTCAGTAATGCAAAGCAACCCATTACCGATACCCGTATACTTTATAATGCACTTGAATATGCCGCAACTTTTGATTTAACCGTATTTCTATTTGCCACAGATGCCTTTTTAACACAAGGTGGATGCGTACATGAAGGTACCATAAGCATGCGTTTAGGGCTGGCCGGCATTCCTCACTGCGCGGAAACGATTGCAGTAGCGCGCGCACTCGCTCTGCAAAAAGCTACGGGTGCACGTTTACATTTATGTCGCTTATCATGCGCAGAAAGTGTGGAGTTAGTCCAACAAGCTCAGCGAAATGGACAATCTGTTACTGCCGATGTTGCTATCCATCAATTATTTCTAACTGAATTAGATGTAGAAGGTTTTAATACGGCTTGTCATGTACAGCCACCTTTGCGCACTTTTGGGGATCAACAAGGTTTAATTGCCGGGATTGAATCTGGAGTGATTACTGCTATTTGCTCCGATCATGAACCTCACGAATCTGCGGCAAAATTACAGCCTTTCCCCAGCAGCATCCCTGGAATTTCAGGAACTGATACATTACTTTCGCTTACCTTAAGCCTCACTCATAAATTAAAATTAACGCCTAACCAGTTAATTTCTTTAGTCACCGCAAAGCCTGCCCAAATTTTAGGGTTACCACAGGGAACGTTAGATATAAATTCTCCTGCAGATATTTGTATTGTCGATCCTGAAATGCGCTGGACACTGACTAAAGAAAACATGCTAAGTCGCGGAAAAAATTCTCCCTTTATAGGTTGGCCATTGCAAGGGGAAGTACACGCCACAGTGGTTGCAGGCACTCTGCGTTTTTTAAGTAATAATACCCAAAGCGTTTGATATTTCGATTACTTATCTACTTTCATCTTATACTTATCCACATCATAACAATATTTCGATTCAAATTTATCGACTTCTTCCACTTGGATTGTCATATATCTAATATTATATTTTTCAGCAATTAATCGATGGGCTTCTTTTAAAATATTGACCGATGATGACACGACTAAATGTACGCTTAGCGCAACTTGCTTAGAAGATACTGTCCACACATGCAAATCGTGCACTTCGACTAGACCTGGCAATGTTGCCAATGAGGTTTCGATTTCCGCAGGATTGATTCCTTCTGGTGTGGCTTCCATTAAAATATGCGTGCTCTGACGAATGATTTTTATCGCACTCCAGCATAATAACAAGCTTACCAACAAGGTGATAATAGGGTCAAAAATACTAAAACCGGTTACCCAGATCAACAAACCGCTGATGACTACAGCAATGCTCGCTAATAAATCTCCCAAAACATGCAGATATGCGGCTTTAGCATTTAAATCATCATGTTGAATGGGATGTAAAATACGCATCATCCACATATTGGCTAATAATCCTAGCAACGCAATCACAAACACAATTTCGCCCACAACTGTGGGAGGATTAAAAAAACGTAAAATAGATTCATAAATTAAAAACCCACACAAAACCAGCAGGAAAACTGAACTGGCCAATGCGCCTAGTATTTCCGCACGCTGAAAACCATAACTCATTTTGTGGTTTTTTGGCCTCGCCATGATGCTCAACACCGCCAGCGCTAATAACAAAGAACCTACATCAGTAGAAAGATGCAATGCATCTGTAATAAGTGCTAAGCTATTCGCCAGCCAACCGCCTATTACTTCGATCACCATAAATAGAAAGGCAATACCTATCGCTTTTTTTAAAGCGTTGCTTTGC
>JBIOEC010000170.1:0-3101 GCA_044445645.1 Gammaproteobacteria bacterium
GGATATGTAATAGTGGTCTCTAATTCTTCACTGAATGGCCCTGAGTCCATACCTAGGAAGTTGAAAATCTATTTTACTTTTTGTACTGGAGGAGGGCTCCAAGTCCCGTTGATCAATGCTTCCTCAGGCCAATAAAATCGCAACATTAGAATAAAATTTCCTTTAGGTGCAGGTAACCAGTTTGATTCTTTATCTTTACCAGGTGACTCATGTTGAATATAAAAGTCTAATGATCCATCTAGATTGTATTTTAAGGCATCACGTTCACTTAATGTATAACGATTCAGTGCATTTGCGACAAAAAAGTGCTCAGTATCATACATAGTTAAAGACCAAAAACCTTTGACGGGTGGTGTTTGGCCTTTGGTGAAATGCATAACATATTTATTTGCGCCATTTAATTTATGACCTGCACTATCAACTCTAGCTTCGGGATAAAGTGCATCTTGTGGTAAATTCGCTCCCAGCCCAACCAAGGTAACAAATGCGCGGTTTAGGTAATCGCCATCGTAGCGTCCAGTTTTGTTAAAGACTAACCAACCATTTTCTACTTTACCGGCATCTTTTTGGTAGGCAAGAATTTTGGCTTGTCCGGCTTTAACTGCATGATTTAATCCTTTAGCAATAGTAGGTTCTACTTGGCTGATATCAAAGTCTTTTCCGGGGGTAATGCCTAGCTGCATTAATTTGTTGACCATATCTTTATCTTCTGCAGCGGGAGGATTATCTTTCAATAGGGCTGCTAAGGTCTTGAAATAAGTAGCTGCATCCAGATTATTTACTTGTTGGCGTACCGGGGTCTTCATATCAATACTGGGATTTACTATTCCTTTAGGTGGCGTATACGCTTTGCCATATGCGCTTAGCGGGGTCAATGTGTATTGATCTTGGATAGCATGCACAGCTTTATAATCTTCCGGAGTGCCTGAGCTATAGGTTCTACCCAGAATCCACATGAGATCAGTAGGTGAGTGAATTGCCGTGACATCTTTGGGCAAAGTTCCCTGCCAATCAGGCCCGATAATCGCAAAATTTTGTTCTTTAGTTCCTAAACGAGTACCAGGATCGGCGATGACATCTGTCCAGGCGCTTAATATGGGCATTAAAAAATAACGATCCCCTTCATTCGGTATATGTAAAATATAAGGTTCTTTGGTCAGATCCAGCCATGCAACCGAGTAAAGAGTATCGGCATTAGGAGTGGTTACCTCCTTAAGGCTAGGATTAGGATATTCTCGCATGTGAGCAAATTGGCCCATGGGGGCAGACATTACAGATGGAGTAGCAGAGTTGGTCATCACGCGCCGCGTCATTTCCATAGTGACTAAAGGATAACCATAAATGTAAGCATCGGTCGCTAGATTAGTAGCGGCTTGTTCATTTAAGGCTATAGCTGGAGAGCTGCCCACTAAAGTAAAGTAAAAAAATGCATAGAGGCTTTTCCCCCAAGTATTGCGAGACATATTTTTTCTCCGAATTGTGAAAAATAACAGCATTAGTTTTTTTAAAATCTAGCTCATTGCCATAATTAGTAAAGCATAATGAACGGGTTTGATAAAATTGGCAATATGAATACTGTTCTAAAATCGTACGTGAAGGCTCATCAGGATCGTAAACACACTTAATCGTAATATAAAAACAAGCTTTACAACTTACTTCCTGTTGAGGTATAATAAAAACTTAACAAGTGAGGTAACTATGTTTAGTCAGTTATACAAGAATTTTTTCCCCGGCCCCGTGAAATCAGATAGTAATAGTGAACTGCAAACCTATCAATCCCGTCAACTTGATTTCGAAGGTCTCATGGAACTTGCAAAAATTAGACCGATGGATCTTCTTAAGCAAGAAGAACAAGCATTTGACGCTCTCTCACCAGGACATTTGATTCTACTTTCGCAATGTCTTGATAAAACTATCGAAAAATGCGATCCCAAAGGAGGAGATAAAGATGAACTTGCAGCGCTCAATCACGTTGCATATTATATTTTTAGCAAAGGCATGCAGGGATTGCCTGAAGGTACTATCGTATCCCGCAATTCAAATGGTACTATTACGAGTGCATATGAGGGTTTATTTTTGAAGCCCGGAGCTAGCTCGACTAGCAACTCAATTTCGCATGCTGACGATTCAGACGATAAGAGTATGCATAATCCTTCTCCAATGCCGAGAGCTTCTGCACCACAACCAGCGCCAAGCCCAAGCCCAAGCGTAGGATAAAGAGTTGTGTCGCATTAGCAACCAGTTGAGATTTTTCAGTTATTAAATATTTTAACAATTCTTTTTTGCTACTCCATGCGGCAAAATGCAAAAGATTTGCACCGATATTGTCTTTTGTGTCTTTTAACTCGGGGTATTTGTCTAGAATGATAACTCGTGATTTCTTAGGTTAAGTTCTCATATTTGTATATACTAAATATCCCATTAACCTACAGAGAACCATAACATGGATCCGCTCCTAACTCAGGGTTTACCACCGGCGATTCTACAATTCATTTTATCCTATGGAAGTTTTGTAATTTTTTCCTATTGGCATTAGGCATATTTGGTTTGCCCATTCCGGATGAAACTTTACTGGTTTTAAGTGGGTATTTAATTTCTAAAGGTGAATTATCGCCTTGGCTTACCCCTTTAATGGTCTTAGGCGGCAGCATCACCGGAATCACGCTAAGTTATGCTTTGGGAATTTTTGGTGGAAGGCCATTGATGTTGAAGTATGGTAAGTGGATAAAAGTTACCCCAGAAAGATTAGATAGTGCATGCCGCTGGTTTGATAAAATAGGTAAGTGGTTATTAATCATTGGCTATTATCTGCCAGGAGTGCGCCACCTTGCTGGCTTTACTGTAGGCACAGTGAAAGTGCGGTACAGCGAATTTGCCTTATTTGCTTATACTGGAGCTTGTTTATGGTCAACTACCTTTTTGCTGATAGGGTATTTCGGAGCTAAGTTGTAGCTGGCTAATCAATTGACATGACTGGGATATGATCTATAGTTTGGACATAATTTAAACTATTAGGAGAGTGAAATGGGTATTTCAATTTTCTTAGCACAAGCGCTGGGACTTTATCTAATCATTGTCAGTGTTGCAATGTTTGTAAACCC
>JBIOEC010000171.1:0-3097 GCA_044445645.1 Gammaproteobacteria bacterium
AATGAAAATAATGGTCTTACTGCAAAGCGCCTTTGCTTCATAAAATTACCCTTTTTTACATACTAATCAGCAAACCGTTATTTTTGGAGAAACATCAGGCATTTATATCAGACTACAAAAAGAAAAACAAAGGCGCAAAATTCACAGATTGCTCAATGGTTGAGACGGATTTTACGGAGGCTGATTTAAGCGATGTCCAATTTAACAATTGCAACCTTAACCGCGCTTTCTTTAACCGCACCATATTAAAAAACGCCGACTTCCGGACAGCTTATAATTTTATTATCGACCCGGATATTAATACTTTAAAAAAAGCAAGGTTCTCGGTACATGGCTTGCCGGGATTATTAGCGAAGTATGATATAAGGATTGAGGGGTAAACGGGCGTACTTAAGTTTTCAAAAGGTAAGTCTAATCCCAAATTATATTTAATTGATTGTTGTAAATGATAAATTAATTGTTAATATTTGATTATCAGTTATATAATCTCTTGCTTGAACCTTAACCCTCTTTATTATGGCATTTAATTTATTTGGCGGCGGTACAATAGAATGCCGCGCCTGTCATGAACAAGTCAGCACGGATGCTACCGAATGTCCTCATTGTGGCGAAAATCTTGAAGGATTTAAATTGTTCGCTAGTACTGTAAAGTGCCGCGCCTGTCATGAACAAGTCAGCACGGATGCTACCGAATGTCCTCATTGTGGCGAAAATCTTGAAGGATTTAAAATATTTGGCAGCACTGTAGAATGTAGGGCTTGTCACGAACAAGTCAGCACGGATGCTACCGAATGTCTTCATTGTGGTGAAAATTTTGAAGGCTTTAAGGTATATGGCAGCACTGTAGAATGCAGAGCTTGTCACGAACAAGTTAGCACTGATGCAACTGAATGTCCACATTGTGGGGAAGATCTTGAAGGTTTTAAATTATTTGGCAGCACTGTAGAGTGTAGGGCTTGTCACCACCAAGTGAGCACAGACGCGGCTGAATGCCCTAATTGCGGGGAAGATTTAAGTAATAGTTTTTTTCGTTCAACCCCGTCAAACTCTTCTTTTCGCACTAATAATAGCAGACAAGATGATCAAAGACAATGGAGAGAACCCAGAGAAAGCCAATCAAGGCCCACATATGCAAACGACGCAACAGATCCAGGCGGATGGCTAATAAAATGGGTTGTCTATATAGCGCTATTTTTTGGTGCTGTCTGGTTGGCTTTCGCAGTTGCATTGCCATTAGTCATAATCAATTTCGCAGCAATATGCTTCATTATCGGATTGACTTTTAATAGTGACAATAAAAAATACATGTTTCTGTTATCATTGCTTGGTGGGATTTATATTGTGACTGATTACAATAAAGGTTGGCTAACCAAAATGCTTGTTGCTAATGTTGGATTTTTTGAAAAGGTGATCCCATTTTTTCTCTACTTAAATATTGCAGCTGGCCTGATCGCAAGCTATTTTTTAATACGGGATTTTGTTAATGAAAGGAATCAACCGTCAAGTGAAGAAGGCGAGTTTTCCAAGCGAAACTTAATTATTATGGGTTCTCTAATAGCTGTTGGCGCAGCCACAATTGCTTTGCAAAAGTATTTTGATTCCAAGAGAAGTACTGCTTTTTATAGTTATGCTAATACGCAAACACAAACTGTTTCCAATAGCAATGGTATAAATAGCGGCAATTCATCTAAAGGTTCGGTTGACGCATTGGTGGGAAATAAAATAAAAGATTCCATCGAGTCGGCTCAACGGAACGCCCAAATAGGTACCAGCGTGGCGGCTGTAGTGTTTGACACCACTCAAATGAAAAGCAACCTGATAGGCAATATTGGGAATGTTGGTCTTAAAGACCAAATTTCCAATGTCAGCGATATTAAAGCTTTTACCATCAACAAAAGAACCAATGAAGGTGGCGGGGTTCAATTCCTGGTGGATCTGATGCTGCCGAATAATTCAGCGGCGCAAATGCAGATGAATTATATGAAGGTAAATAACAACTGGAGCTTACTTTCGATCAGGGAAAATTTTGTTACCGTGGATGTGGCTATTTTTACTGATCACTGGGTTCAGTTCTGCCCGATGCAAAATTGCAACTGGCGTTTAGGAGACGACAGTAAGATTAGCTGGAAAACAAGCGAATACAGTCAGGAGTATCAAAGCGGGTCAGATGTACCCCCGTTATCCATACCTAAATCTGATTGTTATCTTTTAAAATCAAGGGAGGAAGGGCCGCTGATGGTCGCGTTTACTTTTACGCCAATCAATTAGTCTAACAGTTGTCCGAAGCCTTTGACTTCGGATACTGTATTCTCGCCGCCGCGGGGTTTCCCAACGGGAGTTCTGCGGAGGACAATGCCCGCCGGAACGCAGGGTCCTCTGCGAGAGACCCTGGGACGTAAACAATTTAGACTTATTACTTGTTTAATTAAAATTAATTACCTTGCTTACAAATACTATACTAAACAATCATATCTGACAATAACCTATTTTTAAACCATTCAAATTTAATCAGTTAGTTCAACCGAAGTTTACCACCTAATCCCTTTTGAAAAATGAAAAAAATGCTATTAATTATTGTGGTAATTGCATCAATTTCCATAAGCTGTAATAAAGTAAATCTTTCACAAGATGAAGCTAAAGCACTGATAGTTCAAAGCCTTCATTTGCCATTTATCTTCCGATTTGATATTAACAAAAAGGCATCATTTAACAATGATTTTGCAGTATATGGGCTTTATAAGGCCGGTTTAACCACCGGCGGAGATTATTATCCCGGCCAAACAATTAATATCCAACCGACGGAATTAGGCAAATCATCATATTTAGGAGATAATGGGAATGCCTATATGTTTAAAACAAATGACATTGTTTTGGTGCAAATAACGGGTATTGCTGTTAATAAGGATCAACAAACAGCCACAATACGGTTTACATTAAAGGCTGATAATGTCACACTTGCAGGATATACACTGGCAAAAGCCCAGGGCAACCTGAATGGTGATAAATGCATAGTTTATAGCCTAACACGACCACTTAACGGGGAATTAACTTATAAAAAATTTGATAATGGATGGCAACTCGCGACCGATGTAAACAA
>JBIOEC010000172.1:0-3089 GCA_044445645.1 Gammaproteobacteria bacterium
AGGAAATATAATATGACCTCGCTAGTTAAAGTTGAATGGCAAACCCCTACTACTGCCCTATTACAAATGCAAGACTTATCAACTCACAATACACTATCACTTGATTTCATTTCTAGTTTGCAAATGGCTGTTACGGAAATCAATCAAAACCAAAAAGCTAAAGTAGTAATTTTAACTGGACTAGAATCGCATTTTTGCTGTGGGAATGCACAATTAAATTATCAAGATAAAACTAACTCTATTCACCAATTATTGCTAAATTGTGAACTTCCAGTCATTGCAGCGTTACAAGGTGATGCATTAGGAGATGGTTTGGTTCTGAGTGCTTATGCGGATGTCATCATCATGGCAGAAGAATCCAGCTATTCTAGTCATTATGCAAACGAAAGTTTTAGCCCAGGCATGGGTGCTACATATATTCTACCCAAAAAATTCGGTACGCTTTTAGGTGCCGAGTTGCTTTACTCCTCTGCACAATACACCGGTCAAATTCTAAAAACTAGGAATACACCAGTCAGAATTGTAAAAAAAGTTAGTGTACTCCCCACTGCCATGGAGATCGCTAGAGATTTCGATGAAAAATTATCCACTTCTATCCGTTTGTTAAAACAACACATTACGCAAATAATAAAAACTGAAATAGCACCTTATTTAACAGAAGAAGTTGCAGAATATGCCAGCCATGAATAACAAAATCGCCATAACGGGAATAGGAGTACTCTCCCCTTTTGGGTTTGGTCTGCCGTCATTGATTGATGCACTAAAAAATGAACGCAGTGCAATAAGAAATATCGCTGATACGCATCCTGAAGAGAGCCAGATCATCTCTGTTGCGGGCTATTTTCCATCTACCCAATTTGTAAGCAATATCGATTTACTCAATGTGGATGAAGAATTAAAAAAGAAATTTATTCAATTAGCAGCACGCGCTCCCAGCACAGTTCAAGCATCGTTATTAGTGGCATTGCAAGCCTATCAACAAGCTGGTTTATTTAAAACCAGTAATGCCGAACGCATTGGAATTATCATAGCTGGAAATAATACCACGCAAAAACAAAGTTACTTACAACATCAAATTTATGCGCAAGATGCTGCACGTGTTTCTCCGCGGTATGCTTTGAATTTTTTCGACAGTAGCCATATCGGCTATGTAAGTGAATTACTCTCAATCACCGGTGAAGGTCATGTCGTGGGAGCAGCTTCCGCCAGTGGCAATATGGCAATCATTCAAGCTACACGCTTACTTGAGCAAGGAATACTCGATCAATGCTTAGTAATAGGTGTTTATGCCGATTTATCGGTAGTTGAATTACAGGCTTTTCGTCAAATTGGAGCTCTAGGTGGAAAAAAATTTGCGAACCAGCCCGCCAAAGCCTCTCGTCCTTTTGATAAAGAACACGAAGGCTTCATACCTGGACAAACCGCAGCTTGCCTTATTTTAGAAAGACCTGATATTGCCAAAAAGCGTAAAGCACCTATATTAGGTCATATTTTAGGTTATGGTTTAGCATTAGATGCGCAGCATTCTAGTGAAGCCAATATGAATGGCGAACTGCAAGCCATGCATAATGCCTTAAACAATGCGCAATTAGTCATAAAAGACCTGGATTATATTAATGCGCATGGCACATCCTCTGTATTAGGGGATGAGATTGAAGCTAATGCTTTGGATCAATTATTAAACAGTTATCCCCGCAAACAATTTGTGAATAGTACCAAAAGTTTACTTGGACATTGTCTTTTTTCTGCAGGTGTTGTTGAGGCTATCGCAACTTTAGTGCAAATGAATGGAGATTTTATCCATTCTAATCTAAACTTAGAATTACCTATTAATGATAATTTATTATGGGTCCGATCACCAGTCACTGGAAACTTTAAAATTGCCTTGAGTAATAGTTTTGCTTTTGGTGGAATAAATACCAGTATCATTTTTCATAAAGGAGAAGCATTGTGCCAGTAGGTATAGAAGCGATGAATGCATATGTTGGGCGCACATACATCGATGTGCGTGAATTATTTGAAGCAAGAAAGCTTAACTTAGAGCGATTTGCTAATTTGATGATGTTGGAAAAAAGCGTCAATCTCCCCTGTGAAGACCCAGTCACTAATGCGGTAAATGCTGCAAAGCCAATTATTGATAAGCTCAGTGAAGAAGAACGTAACTCGATTGAGATGGTTATTACCTCCAGTGAATCGGGACTGGATTTTGGTAAATCATTAAGCACCTATATTCACCATTATTTGGGTTTAAGCAGACACTGTCGGCTATTTGAAGTGAAACAAGCCTGTTATGCAGGAACGGCTTCCTTACAAATGGCTATCAATTATGTTGCCTCGAATGTTTCTCCGAACGCTAAAGTGCTAGTCATTAGTGCTGACGTGGCAAGAGCAGCGGCCAAACTCACTTATGCTGAGCCTTCGCAAGGTGTTGCTTCAGTAGCAATGCTGATCAGTAACAAGCCTGACGTTTTTGCTGTTGATTTTGGAGCTAACGGTTTGTATGGCTTTGAAGTAATGGATACCTGCCGCCCACTTCCTGAAATTGAAACCGGTGATCCGGATTTATCATTACTAGTTTATATGGAATGCCTAGAAAACTCTTATAAGCATTATGCAGAACGTAAACCAGGGACAGATTTTCAAACTACTTTCGATTTTTTAGCCTTTCATACCCCTTTTGCCGGCTTAGTTAAAGCCTCGCATAGAAAAATGATGCGCGAACTTAAAAAATTACCTCCACCTGAAATTGAGGCGGATTTTAAGAAACGGATGGAACCTTCTCTGAGTTATTGTGCACATGTAGGAAATATTTACTCAGGTACAGTTTATCTTGCACTGGCAGGAATTATTGGTACAGCAGATTATCAAGACACGAAACGAGTAGGACTATTCTCTTACGGTTCAGGATGTTCATCTGAATTTTACAGTGGCACTATTACTCCTCTGTCCAAACAAAAATTGTTAGACATGAAGATTATGGAATCATTGAATACACGTCATAAGCTCAGTATTGCTGATTATGATCGGATTTTAGATTTGAATGCCGAATGGGTATTTGGAGTTAAAGATAAAAAAGTAGACTTAGCGCC
>JBIOEC010000173.1:0-3089 GCA_044445645.1 Gammaproteobacteria bacterium
ATAATATCTGCTGCTTTAATTTCTGCTCCCAGTAAAAATGCAAAATCGCGATTAACAGCTTGGAAATTACTAATTTCTAACGGTGCTTTAGCTAATTTAGTTTTCTGTGGCGGGAGATTTCCAGTGAATAATTCAAAACCAACTACTACATCTTTCAGATCAAAAGCTTTGAGAATTTTAGGGTGCACTTCACCAATATAACCCACAAGTTTATTACCTATCTTTAACCCACAGCTTTTACCGGGGTGGTAGTAAGAAGGAGTATCTTGGGTAATTTTTAGATTATCGGGGTTAAACCCATATAGTGAAATCACGCCATAAGCTAGTGCTTTTAGGTCATAAAAATCAACTAAGCGGGTATCTTTATGGACGCTTCTTGGCTGAAGATTACCCAAAAAACATGCAGCAATTGCAGGTGTTTGGTTAAGCGTATATTCCGAGCCGTAAATATTTCCTATTTCAAACATCCCGAAGTCTTTAAACCCCCGGACGTAATTATTAGTTAAATTCACCAATAAATTTGGCAACAAAGACCTTCGCATAATCGCTAATTCTTCCGAGATTGGATTGGCAATTTTTAGTTCTTCTCCAAGTGCAAATAACTTATGATTTTTTTCGGAAATAAATGACCATAAAATCACTTCGCTCAAACCACGCCCAGCAAGAAAATCGCGAGTTTTTTGTTCGGGAGATTTTTCATTAATTACAAAGTGCTCGGTGGTAATTGGCATTTCCAGTGAAGGTAATTCGGTGTAGCCATAAATGCGCATTATTTCTTCAACAAGATCACTGATATGGTTAATATCGCCTAACCTAAAGCTAGGAATTTTTATTGAGCTATCTTCTATGGTAAACCCAAGTTTAGTCAAAATTTCTTTGCAGGTTTTTTCACTAATTTTAACTCCGGAAATAGCCTGTATTTTCTCCAATTCAAATTGAACTTCTTGGCAATAAGTTGGTGTTTTACCCATTACTATTAGCACCTTAGAAGCCTCACCTGGCGTGTGATCTAAAACTAGCTGGGTAATGTAATTTATAGAGAAATCCGAATTACCACCATCGATGCGTCTTTCATTACGGAAACGTGCGTCGGTAATAACATTTAAAGTTCTGCCGGAGTGGGACATTGCAATTGGATTCCACTGCGCCATTTCGATGAAGATGTTTTTAGTATCTTCAGTAACTTTACTACAATCTCCGCCAATCACCCCACCAATTGACAACACTCTTTCTGCATCCGCCACTACTACAATCCCTTCGGGTAAGGTATACTCAGCCCCACCGATTGCAACAAAGTGCTCGCCTGCTTTAGATTTACGTACAATCAACTTCCCACCGGCAATTTTATCTGCATCATAAAAGTGATTTGGGCGGCCATAGGTTAGCATTGAGTAGTTAGAAATATCAACAAAAGTCGTCTTCGGGCTAGAACCAATTGCTGCCAGTTGTTTTCTTATTTCAGCATTTGCCACGCCATTTTTAACATTGGCAATGTAGCAGCCGTAAAATTGGTAGCACTCTTCCGGTTCTTGAATGTCTACTGTGATTTTAGAATCGTGCCCGTTATTTTTTGGTAGTGGGCGGGGAAGCGGTTGTAACTCACCGTAACCGGCGGCATGCAAATCCCTAGCAATACCATAAACATTGGTTGCATCACCGCGGTTTGGGGTGATGGCGACTTCGATCACCGCATCGTTTAAACCATAATACTTCGCAAAACTTTCACCTACTTTAGCATCATTACCGAGTTCGATAATACCTTCAGAACTCCCCTCAATTCCCAGCTCATCAGCCGAGCAAAGCATACCGTTGCTATCTACCCCTCTAATCGCCGATTTCTTAATCACCATTCCACCATTAGGAATCACCGCCCCAATTGGCGCAAGCACCACTTTAATTCCCGGACGTGCATTAGGTGCACCGCAAACGATTTGTAATGTCTCACTACCGTTATTAACCTTACAAACTTGGAGTTTTTCTGCACTTGGGTGTTTCTCAGCTGCCAAAATTTCTGCAATAATAAATGGTGCATAAACTGCACTTTTATCGGAGAGTTCCTCAACCTCCAAACCAATCAGCGAAAGCTTATCAGCGATTTCCGCAGCTGACTTGGAAGTATGCAAAAGGCTTTGGAGCCAAGAATAAGTAAATTTCATAGTATTTCCTAACAATTGCTAGGATTATAGCGGCTTAAAACGATTTGTAAATTGGGTTTTATTATGCTAAAAGTATTGCTATGAAAACAATCTCCGCACTAGTTGTTGCACATAATGAAGAAAAGCAGTTAGCTGACTGTTTGGAAAGGCTTAAGTTTGCTGATGAAATTGTTGTGGTTTTGGATAAATGTACCGACAAATCCAAGGAAATTGCTTTGCAATTTACCAAGCGTATTGTTGAAGGAAGATGGGATATTGAAGGCGATCGAAGGAATCGCGGTTTGGCGGAATGCACAATGGATTGGGTACTTGAAGTAGATGCAGATGAAAGAATCCCCGCAGAATTAGCCGCGGAAATCCGCACCATGATAAATAAACCAACTGCTATAGGTCGGCATTTAATCTACGTAGATAATTACATAGGCGAAACTTTGGTGAGAAATGGTTGGGGTGCTGCTTTTGGAACACCGGCCTGCGAGCGATTATCCCTTCGCGGTGTAAAAACATGGGGAAAACATCGCGTACACCCCCCGGTAATGTGGACAGTTGCAAGCGGTGAAGCCCTCAAGCACCGCATTATCCACTACGTTGACAAAAATTCCGCCGACATGCTAAAACGCCTAAACAGCTACGCCGAAGCGCGTTCACTCGACATGCTGCAATACCGTGAATGGACAGGTTTCTATTCCCACATCCGCCGCTTCTTCGGCCGCTTTTTTAAATGCTATATCTCCCGTAAAGGATATAAGGAAGGCGGTTACGGTTTTCTGATTGCCGTCTGCGCTGGAGTCTATCCGATGCTTTCGTGGATTAAGGCGAAGGAGAAGGATCCATCGTGGCCAAAAGGTGTTGATGGTTAGCTAGATAGGGCATTGCTAATATTAATATAAATAGTGAGCCTCTTTGTTATAAAAATATCAAGAGGTTGTAATG
>JBIOEC010000174.1:0-3086 GCA_044445645.1 Gammaproteobacteria bacterium
GGCTATAGGCAAAGCGTCCGGGATTATCCTGAATTTGACTGGTGCCGGGAGAACCGATGCTGGTGTTCACGCAACTGCGCAAGTGGCGCACTTTGATTTAGCGGATTTCCCCTCAGATGAACTATTTGGGGCATTAAATCATTATGTTAAGCCACATCCAATCTCCATTCTTAAGGTTGAGGAGGTGGATGCTGAATTTCACGCCAGATTCTCCGCCACTTCCAGAAGCTATGTCTATAAAATACTTAACCGTCTTGCTCCACCTGCAATCGATGTTAATCGAGTCTGGCACGTCAAGGAGCCGCTTGATGAGAAGGCAATGCATGAGGCGGCGCAAGTGTTAATTGGCACGCATGATTTTTCAAGTTTTAGGGCGGCGCCTTGCCAAGCAAAATCACCGATCAGAACCGTTACTAAGCTTGTGATTGATCGCGAAGGTGAGCTGATAAGAATTAATATTACCGCGCCCTCATTTTTACACAATCAGGTACGAATTATTGTGGGCAACCTGCGTGAGATAGGTAATGGTAAAATCAGTAAAGCGGATTTACAAAATATTTTACAAGCAAAAGACCGTACCATAGCAAAGCAAACCGCTCCAGCAACTGGCCTTTATATGTGTGATGTTGCTTATTGATCTTCTTCGTCAATGTTGACGATTCTACTCATGATCTGGTCGGAAAAATTCTTCATGGTCGAGCCAATGAAATTAAATAGTAGCATGAGGGTAAAAAATATTGCCACAATTTTTGGTACAAATGATAGGGTGGGCTCTTGAATTTGCGTGAGCGCTTGGAATAGTGAAATGACTAGACCAACTATCAATGCGACCAGCAAAATGGGTAGGGAAATCTTTAATAAGACCCATATTGTTTCCTGCGCAATCTCTATAAAAAATGAATCCATAACCAAATAAAACTAAACCAATTATTAATTGATATCAAGCGCTTACGAAAAATCTTATTGCAATTTTAAAAAACCAGATGCAGACTATTATATTAGGGAGTAATGTATACTCCCGAAAGGCAAGTAGCCTTATATAACAAAAATCTACATTCTAACCAATGTAGAACATTCCATGTAGGAGGAAAACATGACTATTTCATCAATTAACTCTAATATACCAGCAGGATATGCCGCTCAAAACTTAAGAGGTGGTATAGATGCAGCTAGAACTGCAGCTATCAGAACATCTTCTGGTAACCAAATTACTAAAGCAGCTGATGATGCATCTGGACTTGCTATCGGTACTGGTTTGAAAATTGACGTTGCTACTCTAAGAGCGGCTCTAAAAGGAGCTTCTCAGGCTACATCAATTCTATCAATCAGTGACGGGATCCTTTCAAATATTTCTGAACTATTAGGAAGACTTCGTTCGCTTTCAGTGACTGCGAACTCTGGTGCGATGGCTGCTACGCAGTTGACTTACATACAAGATGAGGTGGGTGCACTAGTGTCAGAGGTAACTCGTGTTGCTGATAATACTCAGTTTAACGGAGCTACAATATTTGACGGTACTTATACCAATAAATTGTTCCAAGTTGGTCTAGAAGCTACAGATACAATTAGCGTTAGCTTCGCGACTGCAATGGATGCAACTGGACTTGCAATTAATACAATTGACGTGACTGTATCTGCTACAACAGCTATTACTGCACTTGATACAGCGATTGGTGTTGTAAAAGGTGAAAGGGCACTTGTTGGTGCGCTTCAATCACGGTTCGGTTATGCTTCTGCAAACATGGAAACAATGATTCAAAATACTGACTCAGCAAGAGCCGATTATTTAGATGCGGATATGGCTGATGCATCTACGCTATTTGCGAATTCAATTGTTAAAATACAAGCGAGTGTGGCGGTATTGGCTCAAGTGAACCAATTACCATCTAACTTATTAAAACTACTTGGTTAATAATTAACCTAACTTTAGGGGAGAGGTAAATCCCTCTTCCCCGAAGTCAAATAACAGGGTACTAATATGGCAACAGTTCATTTAACAGGAATTGCACAAACGGTTCAATTAAGCGAGAGTCCGCGTATTGAAAAGCTGCAAGCATCTTTGAAGGCGATTGTAAACAATAAAGACCTGACTAATTACAAAGCTGTAGAAGGGGCGATTAGAATTGACACTAAGGCGCTATTTGTTAAAACTCCAGACGGAGTTATGCATGTTAAAACTGACGGCGGTTATGCTCCAAATATTGGTCCTCGTTCTTTTGTGAAGTAATAAATCAAAAGTAAGAGGCATGTTTTTATCGAAACTTGCGACCCAAGGCTTATCACATAATTTCTTTAACAATTTCAACCATTTCATTCATATTGCCATTGCAATGGAGAAGTAAGTCGCAGCCAGCAGCTAACGCCGCTTTTGCGTTTTCTGCAGGTGTTCCAGATAAGGCTTTCATGGCTAGGTCATCACTCATGATGGCGCCTTTAAAGCCTAATTGATTGCGAATATAATCTATCACAATTGATGATGTGGTAGCGGGGTTAAGGGGGTCGAGTGCTTCGTAAACTACATGCGCAGTCATTGCAAATGGTGCGTCATTAAGTAACTTAAAAGCCTCGAAATCGGTGGCCTCAAGCTCGGTAAGTGAAGTATTTACTCTTGGTAATTCAAAATGACTATCAGAAAGTGCGCGGCCGTGGCCAGGAATATGTTTAACTATTCCAGCAATTCCTGCTTTATTAAGCCCGTTAAGTGCAGATTTACAAAGTTCCGCCACTTGCTGGGGGGTACTTCCAAAGCTGCGGTCACCGATAATATCGTGAGCCCAAGGATAAAAGATGTCGGCCACTGGGGCGCAATTCATTGTAAAGCCAAGGCTTTTCAATTCTAACCCCATATTAAAATGGGCATTAAAAGTTTCATCCTTAGCTTTGTCGAGGTCGGTTTCAGCCAGATCACGGAAAGTTTTAGCTGCTTTTGCATCCTGGAAATGAGGGGGTTTTAAGCGTCTAACCCTGCCACCTTCTTGGTCAACTAGAACATGTAAATGGGTATTTGTTACCGCGCCGTTAAGCTCCTCAATTAGTGCCTTTAGTTGCGCGGGATCGGCAATATTTCTGCTAAACAGAATGAAGCC
>JBIOEC010000175.1:0-3064 GCA_044445645.1 Gammaproteobacteria bacterium
ATTTCGAGCAAGTACTACTGCAAGTGTTGGAGAAACCTGAAGCGCCTTTAGTGCATCAAGTATTATTACGTGCGATGAGTCGTGCGCAATATTCTCCGGAAAATATTGGACATTTTGGTTTGGCATATCCTGCTTATACCCATTTTACCTCGCCTATTCGCCGTTATCCGGATTTACTATTGCATAGAATGATTAGTTGGCAATTATCCCGCGAGAAAACTCAAGAGTCTTCACCTTATTCTTATGATGAAATGCGGCAGTTAGGTGAACAATGTTCCCAATATGAACAAAGAGCTGATAATGCTACGCGCGATGTTATGTTGTGGTTAAAGTGTGAATACATGCTGGATAAATTGGGTGAATCATATGCTGGAGTGATTAGCGGTGTTACCGGATTTGGTTTTTTTGTTACATTAGAAAATATTTGGGTAGATGGTTTAGTGCATATTGCAACATTACCTAATGATTATTATGTATTAGATGCTAGCACACAAAGCTTAGTGGGTGAACGCGCCGGTAAGCGTTACCGCTTAGGGGATAAAGTAAGTGTGCATGTGTCGCGGGTGAATCTGGATGAAAGAAAAATCGATCTGGAAGTTTTATAGCGAGTACAGAAGTAGTTAAATAACCATGCAACTCAACGATTTTGATTATCAATTACCTAATGAACGGATTGCTAGATATCCGCTAACACAACGCAGCGCTAGCCGTCTGCTATGTTTATCTAGAACTACCGGTAAAATTGCACATCAGCAATTCAAAGATTTTATCAATTATCTGAATCCAGGTGATTTACTCGTCTTTAATAATACCAAAGTCATCCCCGCACGTTTATATGCTAAAAAAATAACCGGCGGTCAATGTGAAATTCTGGTGGAACGACTAGTGGATGAACATCATTGTTGGGCACACGTACGTGCTAGTAAAGCTCCTATACCAGGAACACATTTATATATTAATGATGAAGTTTATTTGGTCATGGAATCTAGAGATGAAAGTTTATTTTATTTATCCAGTGAGACTCCACTTCCCGAATTACTCAACACTTATGGCCATATACCATTACCGCAATATCTAGAACGGGAAGACGAACAGCTAGATCAAGAACGTTACCAAACCGTGTATGCACAAACCGCAGGTGCGGTAGCTGCACCCACTGCAGGTTTGCATTTTGATGAAGAGTTACTTAAACAAATCCAAGCAAAAGGTGTTCGTATAGCTTATGTTACTTTGCACGTAGGTGCGGGTACTTTTCAACCGGTGCGGGTAGAAAATATTCTTGAGCATAAAATGCACTATGAATATGCAGAGATTAACCAAGAAGTCTGCGCACTGATTAAAAAAGTTAAAGCTGAAAATTGCAGAGTCATTGCGATCGGCACGACTAGCGCACGCACCTTAGAGTCTGCCGCGCTACATGGCGAATTGCAGCCTTTTCAAGGTGAAACCAATTTATTTATTTATCCCGGATTTAAATTTCAGGTAATCGATGGATTATTAACCAACTTTCATTTACCCAAATCTACACTGTTGATGCTAGTGTCTGCATTTGCTGGACGAGAATCTGTCTTAGCAGCATATCAAGAAGCTATAGAACATAAATATCGTTTTTTCAGCTATGGTGATGCTGTGTTTATTTCTTAAATGTATTAGTAGTAACTGCTGAGAGGGGTTGAGGACGAATAAACCATAAGATGCTTGCACCAATCAAGAAAAAAATGATTGTAGAAGCCATCCCCACACGTTGGCTATTAAATTGAAATGTTACAAACCCGAATAACCAAGGGCCAATAAAGGTGGTAACTTTTCCGGAAAGCACATAAAACCCAAACATTTCCGTGGCTTTTTCTTTAGGAATCAGATGAGTCATTAGCGAGCGGCTGGAAGATTGCACCGGGCCTATAAATAAACTGAGCAAACATGCCAAAATCCAAAACGCACTTTTACTGGTGACTAGAACTAGTCCTAATACCAATATAACTAAAAATGCTAGAGATAATAAAATAGTAAATTTAGAACTTAAGAAATCATCCAGCCATGAAAATACGATGGAACCCAAACCGGCAAAAGCATTGAGAACAATGCCAAATACTAATACTTCACTGAGAGTCATATTAAAAGTTCCGGCAGCGTAAATGCCTCCAAATGCGAATAAGGTATTAAGACCGTCAGTGTAAATCATTTGCGCGAGTAAAAAAGTAAAAATAGTTTTTTGTTGGCGAATGGTTTTTAAAGTGGAAATAAATTCTTGGCTACCTCCACGAATAGCTTGCCACATGCTATAACGCGAAGCAGAATAATCTGGGACCATCCAAAATAAAGGCAACACAAATAATAGGGTCCACACCGCGACTAGAGGGCCGCATATGCGTATTTGCTCAAAGGCTGCGACATCTAGCCAAGCAGGTTTAGCACTCACGAAAGCATAAAAAGCAATCAGCAGTACCACTAGTCCTCCAAAATAACCTAACCCCCAACCCAATCCGGAAATTCTTCCCACATAATCTGCTGGAGCAAGCCCTGGGAGTAACGCATTGTAAAACACCATGCCAATGTTAAGGCCAATCGTCCCTAATATTACACAAGCAAGAGTGAAATTGACTGAATTAATGCCAGGATAGGCATACCATAATAATGCTGAACTGATAATAAGCAGACTGGTAAATGCACCCAACCAATATTTCCGATGACCGCCATAATCAGCAATAGCACCTGAAATAGGGCTTAAAATGGCAATAATAATCCCAGCCAATGCCATAGCATTTCCCCATTGATGTGTGCCCACAATTTCATTAACTGCTATTTCACTAGTGAAATAAGTAGCAATGACGAATGTGGTCACAATCACCGGGAATGCTGAAATACCCCAATCATAACTACCCCAAGCGATTATGGCTTTAAGATTAAGTAATTTATTTTTGATAACTAACTCCACTTTTTATGCTTTGCCGGGAGAGTGAAACATCTTTAGTTTCCCTATAAACAATAATGACTTGAATGTAGTAAGTTTTCAAGGTTTTTTGCCAGGGCAAACGCATCTAAATTATCGACATCGTCATTCTCG
>JBIOEC010000176.1:0-3031 GCA_044445645.1 Gammaproteobacteria bacterium
CTTCAATATTTTCGGTTAAAAGATATTGAATTCCAGTATCAGCATTATAACCATCATGCTGATCAGGACCGGTTTTAGTTTGGCCATAAACTTCAGCAAATACTTGGAGATTATTTTTAAGTTGCCAGGACACTAATAAATCTGGATTAAAACTATTATAGCGTTGTCCACCATCATTGAAAGAAGCCGTTTGGGTGGCAACACCTAACATCATGGTAGCCGATAGTGTAGACGTTAAATTATAGTTAACAATACCATTTAAAGTGGTACCTAAAGCATTACTGCCAAAATTATTATTGCCGGATGGTGGAGTAACTAACGCTTCTGCTGCATAAGTCCATTTTTGAGAAATAGGAAACTGGTGTTTTATTCCAATTACCGTGGCAGTAGAGCCAGTGAGGGTTTCTTCATGTGAATAATGTTGCGTAATATAATTTGGCATTAATACCGAGAGTTCATTCCCTGCAGGCAAACCAAAACGTAGCTGTGCAGTGGGGAAATTACTTTTATGTCCATTTCCATTCCCTGGATATAAGCTCTGATATTGAAAACCCATTTCAACCATTACTTTGCCTGGTTTTACTGCACAAGGGCTATCTGCAACAGAGGGACGATTGATTAAGGAAAATAAGCTAGAGCACGAATCTTCTTGAATGGGGTCTGCAAGACAAATATGGGGGAATAAAAAAAGGAAAATATATTTCTTGTTGCATTTCATTGAAAAATCCTTTTAGCAGCTTTTTGTGGTTATTAAGCTATTACATACAAATATCAGAATAGGTATTTAGCCATACCCCCTTTCTTTTGTAAAGCAGCAGCTTAGTAGCCATTTTTTTATTGTTAGGTTATCCCTCTCTGTGTTAATCTTATTCATCTAAAATCCAACTAAAAGATTAAATCATCATGAACATCTATCAGCAGATCGCACAAGGCCTTAATATCAGATTGCAGCAAGTTGAAGCCACAGTAAAGTTATTAGACGAAGGCGCAACGGTGCCATTTATTGCGCGTTATCGCAAAGAAGTAACTGGGAGTTTAGACGATACGCAACTGCGCGATCTACAAGAGCAGTTAATTTATCTACGCGAACTAGAAGAACGCAAAGAGTTTGTAATAGGTTCTATTGAAAAACAAGACAAGCTTACCGAAGAGTTAAAGCAACGCATTTTAGCGGCCACCGACAAGGCCACGGTAGAAGATTTATATTTGCCTTATAAACCCAAACGCCGCACTAAAGCGCAAATTGCACGAGAAGCTGGTATTGAGCCTCTGGCTATTTTATTGTGGAAAACTACGGGATATAACCTAGAAGAGGTTGCGAGTCCTTACATCAATGCTGAACAAGGGTTTACTACGACGAAGGAAGTTCTAGACGGCGCCCGTCAAATTTTAATGGAAGATTTCAGTCAAGATGCGCAGTTGTTGGCCGATTCTCGGCAATTTGTTTGGGAAAATGCGCAGCTTACTAGCCGCGTGATTGATGACAAGCAAACAGAAGGCGCTAAGTTTACCGATTATTTTGCGTATTCAGAAGCCATCAAAAAGATTCCTTCCCATCGAGCGTTGGCTTTGTTGCGTGGTCAGCGGGAAGGATTTTTACGACTGAATCTAGAGCTTAATCCTGAGCAAACGGCTTACTGCATTCAGAAAGTAGCCAATACCTTTTCAATTCCTGCAAATCCAGATCCATGGTTAAAAGAAAGCGTAGAATGGACTTGGAAAATAAAATTAGCTTTAAAAATAGAATTAGATCTAATGGGGCAACTCCGAGAAAATGCCGAACTAGAAGCTATTAAAGTCTTTGCGAATAATTTACATCATTTACTGATGGCTGCTCCAGCAGGTGCAAAAGTGACGATGGGATTAGATCCCGGTTATCGAACAGGAGTAAAAGTAGTCGTGATCGACCAAACCGGTAAATTATTAACTTATACGGTTATTTTTCCGCACCCACCACAAAATGAATGGCAAGAATCTTTAGACAAATTAGCCAAACTATGTAATGAATTCCACGTTGATTTAATTAGCATTGGCAATGGCACAGCATCGCGCGAAACTGACAAACTAGCCATTGAATTAATTAAATTATTGCCGCAGTTAAAATTAAATAAAATAGTCGTCTCCGAAGCAGGGGCATCGGTATATTCTGCATCTAAACGCGCCGCAGAAGAGTTTCCTAATTTGGATGTTACGTATCGTGGTGCAGTTTCGATTGCACGCCGGTTACAAGATCCTTTGGCGGAATTAGTTAAAATCGAACCTAAAGCGATTGGGGTGGGACAATATCAACATGATGTCAATCAAATTAAGCTAAGCCGCATGCTAGACGCCGTGGTTGAGGATTGTGTGAATGCTGTGGGCGTAGATGTGAATACGGCCTCTGTACCCTTGTTACAGCAAGTGGCGGGTTTGAATGAAACCATTGCGCAAAACGTAGTGACTTATCGCGATCAACATGGCGCTTTTCATAACCGAACAGAGCTTAAGAAAGTTAGCCGTTTGGGCGATAAAGCCTTTGAACAAGCCGCTGGTTTTTTACGGATCAATCAGGGAGATAATCCATTAGATGCTTCTGCTGTACATCCGGAGGCTTACCCAGTAGTGGCAGATATTTTAACCAAACAAAATAAATCCTTAAAAGATTTAATGGGTAATCAAACGGCGCTAAAAGCACTTAAGCCACAAGAGTATGTTACCGAGCAATTTGGTTTACCCACTATCATGGATATTTTACGTGAACTGGAAAAACCTGGACGTGATCCACGGCCAGAATTTAAAACCGCGGAATTTAGAGAAGGCATAGAAACGCTGGCAGATTTAAAACCCGGATTGGAACTAGAAGGGGTAATAACCAATGTAGCCAATTTTGGTGCGTTTGTGGATATAGGTGTGCATCAAGATGGATTGGTACATATTTCTCAATTAGCCGATCGCTTTGTGGAAGATCCACATAAAGTAGTTAAAGTTGGAGATGTGGTTAAGGTGAGAGTGTTAGAGATTGATATCGCCCGCAAACGGATTAGTTTAACTA
>JBIOEC010000177.1:0-3023 GCA_044445645.1 Gammaproteobacteria bacterium
ATATTGGAACACCCTGAGCTCAATATTCGGCAAATTGATATCGAGTCTAATCAAGAGATAGCGCCTTTAATGGCAGCTATCCAAGCAAATGCTAGCGAGTCGATATTAGCGTTTAGACAAGGTCAATGGCATGTACAACGAATCAAAAAGCTGGCACAGGTTATGCAAGAGCAAAAACGTTTGCTTATCCCAGCCCATGAATATCGATTAATCAAAAATGCATCTGGCCTTATTAGTGATTTAAACCTAATAACAGCAGAGTCTGAACAAGACTATATTTTGGGTGAAAATGAGCTCCTGATTGCACCGATGACTGTTGGATTAAATTTCCGTGATGTGCTCAATGCAATGAATTTATATCCAGGTGATCCTGGTCCTTTGGGCAGTGATTGTGCAGGAACGATTAAAGCAGTCGGTTCAGGTGTATCGGAATATAAAGTAGGTGACGCCGTATTGGGTTTAGGTATGGGGAGCTTAGCTAGTTTAACACGCAGTTGTGTTGAATTAATCGCACATCGACCCATATCACTTTCTTTTGAACAAGCGGCGGCGATACCCATTGTGTTTATGACAGCCTATTACAGCTTAGTGAAACAGGCTAAGTTAAAGCAAGCCGAGACCGTGTTGATCCATGCCGGTGCTGGCGGCGTAGGTTTAGCCGCGATACAAATAGCCCAGTATTGTAAGGCAACGATTATTGTGACGGCAGGTAGTGAAGAGAAAAGGACGTATTTAAAACAATATGGTGTGGAGTATGTGTTTGATTCTCGAAGCCTAGATTATAAAGATCAAATTTTAAAGTTGACCCATAATAAGGGAGTTGATGTGGTATTGAATTCCTTATCGGGACAAGGTTTTATTCAAGCGACCCTGGACTGCACTGCCAAGCAAGGGCGATTTATTGAAATTGGCAAGCGAGATATTTGGACGCCGGAAGAGGTATTTAACGTTAGGGCTGATATTAATTATCAAATCGTTGCGCTGGACACGATGTCTATCGAAAAACCGGATGTGGTGCGAGATTTATTACATGAAGTGATAGACTTATTTGAGGACAAGATCTTAACGCCTATTCCTATCACAATCTATCCACTTGACCAAGCCATTGCTGCGTTTGAATATTTGCAGCAAGCGAAACAGATCGGAAAAGTGGTGATGACATTGCCAGCAGTAGATGTTCTCTTTAAAAAAGAAGCGGCTTATCTGATTACAGGTGGTTTGGGTGGTGTGGGATTAGAGGTTGCAAAATACTTAAGTCAGCATAAAGCAGGTAACCTCATTTTGACTTCTAGAAGTGCGCCTGATGAGGCCACTGAAAAAATGATTCAGCGTCTTGAGAGTGAATATGAAATAAAAATAATAATGAAGCAAGCGGATGTGAGTGATAAAACACAAATGGAACAATTGATAAACGTCATCCATCAAGGAAATTATCCACTCAAAGGAATATTCCATGCCGCAGGTATCATAGAGGATGCCCCAATTGATAAACAAACCCCAGAGCAATTTACCAAAGTTTTTTCTGCTAAAGCGCAAGGCGCTTGGTATTTGCATGAAATAACAACAGCGAAAAATATTGAATTAGACTATTTTGTTTTATTTTCCTCCATTGCTTCCCTCATGGGCTCATCTGCACAAACCAACTATGCAGTTGCCAACAGCTTTTTGGATGCGTTGGCATACTACCGTAGACAACAAGGCTTCAATGGCATTAGTCTAAATTGGGGCGCCTGGGCTGAAGTAGGAATGGCTAAAGCGTTGGTGGCTGAACATAAACGCAAGGGAATGTTAGCTTTTAAAAATGAAGAAGCCTTGCAGGCATTGGCTTATGCATTAAAGCAAGATATTGCGCAATTAGGACTAATGAATATGAATTGGCGAAAACTCAGCCAGCAATTCATCAACCTGCCATCGTGGCTGAAAAACCTGACAGAACAAAAGCAAGCATCCGTGCTGATGGAGACCTTAGAAGCAGCGCCTGAAGAGCAACGCCCGCTTATTCTTAAGACGGCCATTAGCAATGCAGTGCGCAAAGTTATCGGTATTGCAGATAATCGGCCTATTGATGAGTATATGGGTTTCTTTGAAATGGGTATGGATTCTCTAATGGCCTTAGAGCTTAAGAATTATTTACAAACGCTTATTCAAAGGCCGTTGCCAAATACCTTGGTGTTTGATTATCCCGATTGCGCAGCGCTTTATAAGTTTTTTGCAGGGACTTTGATGACACAGCTATTTCCCACGTTTCAAGCAGAACAAGATACAACAAATCGCGAAATCAGTGCAGATGAATTTTTGCACATGGAAGATTCAAAAATAGACCAATTTTTAAATGAGACAAATGATGACTGATGATCGTTCCCGCTTAGCCAAGGCGCTCGCGGCATTAGATGCTGCGCGTAAAAAGCTTAAAAAATTTTCCTATTTGCAGGAAGATATTGCTATTATCGGGCAAGCCTGTCGCTTCCCAGGTGGCGCCAACTCTCCTGAGGAATTTTGGCAATTATTAACACAAGGTTTTGATAGCAGCATTGAAGTACCCAAGACGCGGTGGGATATTGATGCGTATTATGATCCTAATCCGGATGCCGCTGGAAAAATAATAACGCGCAAGGGCAGTTTTATTAATGTACCGATTGATGAATTTGATGCTGAATTTTTTAATATTAGTCCGCGAGAAGCCGAATATTTAGATCCACAACAACGTTTGCTTTTAGAAACCAGCTGGGAAGCGTTATGTGATGCCGGGATTGATCCGCATGATTTGCGCGATAGCAACACCGGTGTTTTCATTGGCATGTCCAGTAATGACTATCGCAGTTTATTAGAAAAATATTTAGATGCAAACAGTATTGAAGCCTATTTTGGCACAGGCAATGCCGCGAGCACAGCTACGGGGCGTATTTCCTATACGCTGGGATTAAGAGGCCCGAGTTTAGCGATTGATACTGCGTGTTCTTCAGCATTAGTGGCTTTACATGAAGCTTGTGCATCACTACGCATGGGAGAGAGTGATTTAATCA
>JBIOEC010000178.1:0-3017 GCA_044445645.1 Gammaproteobacteria bacterium
AAAAAATATTATTGAGAAAAAACAATTATTCATTACTGGGTTTTTAGGATTTTTATTTATTTCCATTTTGTTGCTAGCACCATGGATAGGGTCAGATTTTTTCCCAGAAGTAGATGCAGGAAAATTCAAATTGCATGTCCGCGCCCCTACGGGAACCCGTGTGGAGGAAACTGCAAAGCTATGTGATCAAATTGATACCGTGATTAGACGGATTATTCCTGCAGATGAAATAGATAGTATTGTAGACAACATTGGCTTACCTTTTAGCGGTATTAATCTTTCCTATAGCAATTCGGCTACGTTAGGGCCTGAAGATGCCGATATTTTTGTGTCGTTAACCGCTTCTCATCGCTCTACAGCGGACTATGTTCGCATGCTCAGAGAAATACTCCCTAAAGAATTTCCAGGTATTTCTTTTTCTTTTCTGCCCGCGGATATTGTGACGCAAATTTTAAATTTTGGTTTACCCGCACCGATTGATGTACAAGTGATCGGTCTTAAATTAGAAGAGAATCGCAAATATGCTGCCATGTTGCTGGAGCGTATTAGACATGTTCCTGGCATTGTTGATGCACATATCCAACAATCTTATAATTATCCGCAACTAAATGTGGATGTGGATCGCAGTTTTGCGAAAGAACTAGGACTTACCCAATTTGATGTGGGTAGCAATATGTTGATTTCTTTATCGGGCAGTTTTCAAACGACACCGACATTTTGGTTAAACTATGATAATGGCGTTTCATATCCACTCGTGACGCAAACCCCGCAATATCGCTTAACCAATTTAGAGCAATTAAAAAATATTCCTATGCATGATCCTACACAACAAGGTCAAATTTTAGGTGCTCTTGCCACTATCACGCGAGGTGTCGCTCCTGCTGTGGAGTCGCATTATAATGTGCAGCCAGTAATTGATATTTTTGCCAATATCCAAGATCGGGATTTAGGTGCTGTAGCGCGGGATATCAACAAAATTATTGCCGACACCAGTAAAGATGTGCCCTTGGGTTCTAGTGTGGTGGCGCGAGGCCAAATGCAGACACAACAATCATCTTTTAGTGGATTATATTTCGGCTTAGGCTTTGCAGTTATTTTGGTTTATCTATTGATCGTAGTTAACTTTCAATCCTGGAAAGATCCATTCATTATCATTACCGCACTTCCGGCTGCAATCGCAGGGATTGTTTGGATGTTATTTATCACGGGTACGACTCTTAGTGTCCCAGCCTTAACAGGTGCTATTATGTGCATGGGGGTCGCCACAGCAAATAGTATTCTGGTGGTAAGTTTTGCCCGCTCGCAAATGGCAAATGGGGAGAGCGTCTTAAATGCCGCACTGACGGCGGGTTATACGCGTATTCGTCCAGTATTAATGACTGCACTTGCCATGATTATTGGTATGTTGCCGATGGCATTGGGATTGGGAGAAGGTGGTGAGCAAAATGCACCATTAGGACGCGCGGTTATTGGCGGTTTATTATTTGCTACGGTTGCTACTTTGTTTTTTGTACCCGCGGTTTTCTGCTTAATTCATGGACAAAAAAATCATGCGTAACTATTGGCAGCATAAATATATAAAGGGGTTGGGCTTAGTTAAGGAATTTAAAAGTCTTCCGCCTAAAGTGCGCAGACGTATTTATATTGGCTTAGCTGTAGCATTCATTATCGCTGTCATAGGAATTAGTCACCGGATTTATTCATCAATAATACTGCGTAACGTTACTGAACAACAAGCTATAGTGAATGTGGCTACGATTATTGCCGCGCATGGCCCTAAAACAGAAGAAATTGTTTTACCAGGGAATGTGCAAGCTTGGCATGAAGCGACTATCTATGCGCGCACCAATGGTTATATTCAAACTTGGTATACCGATATTGGTGCACAGGTTAAAGAAGGACAGTTACTTGCGAAGATTGAAACGCCTGAAATAGATGCTCAGTTATTACAAGCAGAAGCAGATCTCAAAACGGCAGAAGCGAACAATGCATTAGCGCAGACTACCAATCAGCGTTGGCAAATACTCTTACAAACAGAATCTGTTTCAAAACAAGATGCCGATGAAAAAGCCAGCAGCGCTTTAGCTAATCTTGCTATGGTAGCAGCAGCACAAGCAAATGTAGAGCGTTTACGCGAATTGGTCGGTTTCCAGAGCGTGATAGCACCTTTTGATGGCGTTATTACCTCGCGCACCATTGATGTGGGCTCATTGATTGCAGAGGGAAGTACTACTGCAGAACGACCCCTTTTCCATATTGTGCAATCAGATAAGTTACGGATCTATGTACGAGTCCCACAAAGTTATGCAGAACGCCTTACACCTGATATGAAAGTAGAGTTGCATTTTAATTCTTATCCAGGAACTATCTTTCCTGCCAAATTATTAAGTACAGCGCAAGGCATTGATCCCATAACTCGTACCTTACTGGCAGAGTTCATGGTCAACAATCCTGATTATAAATTACTGCCAGGAAGTTATACAGAAGTACATTTAATCCTACCTATCTCTGATAACATTGTCCGTTTGCCGGTGAATACATTGCTGTTTCGCGCTCAAGGATTGCAAGTTGGCATTATTGAAAATGATGAGGTGCAGCTGAAATCGATTGTACTTGGGCGAGACTTTGGTAATGAAGTAGAAGTTACAGAGGGTATTCAAGAAGGTGATCATGTGATTATTAATCCTCCAGATTCATTGGTGAACGGGCAAGAAGTAAATGTGGTTACCCCTCCAGCTGAGGGTAAAAAATAATCATGCATGGGATTTTTCTGGCAATTATATTGTTACTTTCTAGTTGCTCATTAGCCCCTACTTATGAACGCCCGGAAATGGAAGTTCCCAATCATTACAAAGAAATGGGAGAGTGGGTATTAGCGAATCCCAATGCGGCAAAAATTGATCGTGGCAAATGGTGGGAGCTATATGGCGATCCACAACTGAATGCATTGGCTGAACAAGTCACTATAGGAAACCAAGATTTAAAATTAGCTGTGGCTCGTTACGATCAAGCATGTG
>JBIOEC010000179.1:0-3016 GCA_044445645.1 Gammaproteobacteria bacterium
ATGCGGTACATCTACCTTTTGCGGATAACAGTATTGATTTAATTTTTTCCAATCTAATGTTTCAATGGTGCGATCCACTGTCTCTGGCTTTACAAGAATGTTATCGGGTATTACGCGAAGGCGGCTTGTTATTGTTTTCTACTTTTGGTCCGGATACGCTGCAAGAATTACGCTATTGCTGGGCACAGATCGATAATTACCCACATGTAAATAATTTTATTGATATGCATCACATTGGCGATCTGCTGTTAAAGTTGCAGTTTAATGATCCAGTGATGGATTTAGAATATGTAACTGCGACTTATAAAAATGTTACCAATATCATGCGCGATTTACAAAATATTGGCGCCACCAATACCCATGAAGAGCGTCGCAAAACCTTAACCGGAAAAAATCGTTTAACCCAATTAGCTCATCATTATCAACAGTTTGCTTTATCCGATCAGCGTCTACCCGTCACCTATGAAATTGTCTATGGTCATGCCTGGAAATTTAAACGGCCTAAACAATCATCTTCTTCAGAAGCGTATATTGCAGTTGATGAAATTACGAACAGAAAAGCGTAACCATAACCGACTACTGTAGTACATATCAAAAAATAGCAGCACTGGCACCAAAATTTCCTAGTGTTTTTTGGATTCCATGACTACACTATGTGAACAATTTGGAGAAATAATCCATGACATTTTTTTCTAATATCTTAACGCGTTCACCTACGCTGCTTATTTGGGCTTTGGTAATAGTGGTGGCTTCTGGCGCTATTGAAACGGATATTTTTGTGCCTAGTTTTCCTGCAATCAAAGATTATTTTAATACCAGTGAAAATCTGGTTCAGCTGGTGGTGGGAATAAATTTTTTGGGTTTGTGTATTTCTAGTCTAGTCTATGGGCCGTTATCCGATGCGTATGGGCGGCGTACTATCCTATTAATAGGTAATGTTTTATTCTTGTTAGCCAGCATTGGCTGCATGCAAGCAGAGACTATTGAAACCTTATTAATTTGGAGGTTTATTCAAGGATTAGGTACGAGTGTAGTTTTTATTGTACCAGGAGCGATTATTAATGATCGTTTCGACAAAGCCAAAGCCATGAAAACCCTAGGTTGGTTTGGTGCGGTCATTACCTTTGCCATGGCGGGCGCGCCGATTGTAGGTGGGTTTATTAGTTCTACCTGGGGCTGGCAAGCCAATTTTATGTTAATTACTAGCCTTTCTGCTATCAGCTTTATTTTAGTTTTAGTATTGATCGACGAATCTTTGCCTGTAGAAAAACGTATTGCCTTGCACTATAAAAAAATCTCGCACAATTATTTTAAAGTGCTAAAGTCACGTGCTTCTTTCTGGTATATGTGTATTATTTGTTGCTTGTTTGCTGGCGAATTAATTTATATTACCAATTTGTCCCTTATTTTTATCAATCATCTGCATATGGATGAGTCTATCTATAGCTATTATCAAGGTGCAATTTTATTGACCTTCGCGCTTGTCAGTTATTTTTCGGGACATTTTATTTTCAGATTTGGTATGTACTTTATACGTAGCCTAGGCTTTTTCTTATGCATACTAGGCGGATTTTCCTTATTAGCTGTGGCCTTATTGTTTCCAGAAAATCCTTTGCTAATCACCATAACTATGTGTGTCTACAGCACCGGTTTTGGTTTATGTTGCGGTATTTTATTCGGGGACTTTATGCAGATATTTCCCGAGATCAAAGGCGTAGCTGCAGCATTTGCTGCATTTGCTCGCTTACTATTTATTTCCGCCATGATTTTCATTGCTGGCATCCTATATGACGGCACTATCGTACCTGTGGCATGGATGATCGCTGTTTTTTGTACAATTATACTCATAAGCTGGATCGCTCTGACAAAAGCGGCTATTACTGATGACAGATTATGATGGGAAATATATCGGACGCGTAAGCTTAATAAAAACCAGGAAGTAATTCATGGCAGCTTTTCGCCGGGAATTACTGAGAAATAACCAGTCGCCGCAAATAATGCGTAACGACCACATAAGCACTAAACCATCCGGCCAGCATGCTAAGCAGCAGAACATTGATCATCAGACCAAAACTCATACCTGATAGAATAAAAGAGCTATGATATAAACTGGCTAATTGCCCAATAGGTTGTTGCAAAGTGAGCAACCCGAGATTGACTAGGATGCAAGATAAAATACCTCCACAGAAACCGAACCAAATACCAGTATATAAAAAAGGTCTACGCACAAAAGGGGGTGTACCACCCATGATGCTAATCAGTGCGATTTCCTCATGACGGTTTTCGATTAATAATCGAATGGTATTACCAATAATTAAAGCAATTGCCACAAATAATAAAATACCAATGATTAAAATACCGCGTTCAGCAACATTGATCAGGGCGTTTAGGCGTTGTAACCAATCTTGATCCAATTGAACCAAATCCACCGTGGGCAAACTTTTAAGCTGAGCGGCCCATTGAGTTAAGTCTTGATTGGAAATGCCACCTACGCGCGGATGAATAACAATGATTGCGGGTAATGGATTGGTTGGTAATAATTCTATGGCTTCAGCAAAACCTGAGTGTTCACGAAATTCTTTTAAGGTTTCTTCTTTATTTAAGTATTCGACGCGTTCAACACCTTTGTGCAACTTAAACTGATTCGCCAATTTTTGCGCATCGGCATCACTCGTACTATCTTTGAGAAATACAGTCATTTGGTTGCCCACATTCCAACTACGAGTGACTTCCTGCAGATTAGATAAAATAACGGTAAGCACGACTGGCAAAGTGAGGGCAATACCAATGACCACCATCGTAAAACCATTTGACCAGAAATGCAGTTTCATTTGTTGCCAGCTATCTTTGGCGGCACGTAGATGCTGTTGTAGATGTTGCATAAGGTTACTCTAATATAAAACTTATAAAATTTATAATGCTCGGAAACTTAGCGAAATAGCGGCGTTTCTTTCTACAGAGAAATTACTCGGCAATTAAAACGCCATTATCCAAGGTCAAAATGCGATGCCGTAAA
>JBIOEC010000180.1:0-2999 GCA_044445645.1 Gammaproteobacteria bacterium
CTTGACCTATATGTCTTAATGCCATCCATAATGAAGCAATACTTCTGCCCTCAGAAAAATCAGGTTGCGCTAACAAACCTGCTATATCATCCAACGGCCAAGTAACAACTTCTATGGGCTCTGGTTCATCTCCTGGTAAAGGTGAATGGTATAAATCCTGCGCCAAAAAAATAGTGGTTTTATGCATCATATAACCAGGCACTAGGGTGAATTCTCTAAGCTGCATTAATTGCCGGGCTGCGTATCCCGTTTCTTCCTGTAATTCACGTTCAGCTGCCGCTAATAATGCTTCATGCGGTTCTACTAAGCCTTTAGGAAAAGTTAGCTCATACTTATCCACTCCAGCTGAGTATTCCCGAATTAACACCACATGTGTACCATTTAGAATAGGGACTATCAACACCGCTGGCCGCCGGCTCAATAGGCGTTCATAAACCCTATGCTCTCCATTTGAAAACTCCAATGCAAGCTCTTCTACCCGGAAAATGCGGGTTTGGGCAACAATTTGCGCTTGCATAATTTTGGGTGGCTGAGTCATTCTAGTGATCTTATATTCAATGCATTTCCCCGAGTTTAAAGCTACCCAGCAAATTCTAGAAACTTGGCGAACGTTGCTATTTTGCCCAAGTTTTAATGGATTTAATAAAAATAAGCCGATTAATAATTGCTGATTGCCTTCCTGTATTATTTGGCATAATATACTACTCTAGAGCAGGTCACCACTGCCACACAAATTTATACTTTCAAATTATAAATATAGAATGCTTATGAACTATTTACGTTACTTACTTATTTCTGTTGCTTTACTGTGTTCTGCTTGCGCTACTAATCAAAAAGATGAAGAAGATATTGAAGCAGAGAAGCAATTAGACCTAGCTCGAGAGCAGTTTCTAAGAAAGGATTATGAATCTTCCGCTATTTCCTTATTAGATTTGGTGCGCGACGGTAACGCTGATGCACAATATTCTATGGGCTACCTGTATTACTATGGTCTAGGTGTTCCGCGCAATATCAATTATGGACGACAATTAATCCAAGCAGCCGCCGAACAAAATAACGCGCGTGCGATTGAAGCGCTTAAACTACTCGACAGACAAACAGCTGCTTTAGGTCCTTCTGAGTCATCAGAGGATTCCGTTGATTTTGATGCAATAGATTAACATTCATCATGGCTATGTCAAGAATAAGGAAGTTTACAACCTTATTTATTCTAGGGCTATACTCTTTAGCGGCCTTGGCAAATCCTTATTATTGTGGCCCCAAAAGCGATCACTTCGATGGCACTTACTTTTATAACCCCAATAATTCCCAAGTACATACTTTTTTAGACCTCATCCGCTGGAAATTTACTGATCGGCAAAATCCGTGGCCTAAGCAAGTACCTTATACATTAGATACTCCGCCACAACGAGTTAGTGATGGCGAGCTGCGTGTCACCTTTGTTGGCCACTCCACCTTACTGATTCAAACCGATGGAATTAATATTTTGACCGATCCCATTTGGTCTAATGATGCTGGCCCCACACGTTGGCTAGGTCCTAAGCGTAAAGCCCCACCAGGCATCACCTTTGAAAATTTACCTAAAATTGATTTGGTGATCATCAGCCATAATCATTATGACCACTTGGATGTACCTACTTTGCAACGTGTGTGGAAACGTGATCGCCCTAAAATCATAGCACCGCTTGGAAATGACGGCATTATCCATGAATCTGATCCCACTATAAAAGTAACCACCTTGGATTGGCATGAAAGTGTAAATCTCAATAAAGAAATTGTGGTGCATCTAGAACCCTCACAGCATTGGTGTGCACGTTCTCTCTGGGATAAAAATGTCACTTTATGGGGAGCTTACATTATAGATACGCCAAGTGGAAAAATTTATTTTGCGGGCGATACAGGTTACGCTGATGGAAAAAATTTTACGCATACCCAACAAAAGTTCACAGAGTTTCGTTTAGCATTACTGCCGATTGGTTCTTATGAGCCTGAGTGGGTTATGGATTATGATCATTTAAATCCAGATGAAGCCGTACGTGCGCATGTTAATTTAAATGCAGCTTATTCGATGGCTATACATTTTGGCACCTTTGAACAAGGAGATGAGGGATATCTGGCGCCAGAGCAGGATTTACATAAGGCACGGCAAAAACATAATATTCCTGAAGGGCGCTTTCGCGCCCTAAATATTGGTGAAGCTTGGATGGTGCCGCAGAATTAATCCAAGTTTATTGTGAAGGGTGCGAGTAGTTACGCCGCAATTTCTAACATTTTTGAATCATTCATTTTACCGCTTTTTTCTTGGCCAGCACGTAGATTTTTCAGCCAGTCCTCAATAAGAGCCGCCATTTTAACTGTTATCTTTGGGTCCTTAAAAGTATTCGTCATTAAGGCAGTTCCTTGAACTAACGCCATAAATTGACTTGCCAGATCCGCGGACTGTTGGCCATAACCCATTGCTCGAAATTGTTGTTCACACCAATTTAATGTGTCACTCAGCAATTTAGCAGCAGCCTCTGCCAATGCCCCCTCTTGTTTCGCTAGTTCTTGACATAAACTGCCCACTGGACAGCCACGGTAAGCGGTAGACTCTGATTGTTCAATTTCATAGTTCAGCAACGCTTTTAAACGCTCACCCCCATCAGGATTCTGTTCCCATATTTGTAAACGGCTATGTAACTCTTTGGCACGGCTCTCTAACACCGCTTCGCCAATGGCATCTTTGGTTTTAAAGTAATAATAAATGTTTCCTAGAGGTACATTAGCTTCTTGGGCAATATCAGCTAAGGTTGTTAAATTAAACCCTTGTTTATGGATTAAAAACTTAGCTGCATCAATTAAGGACATACGTTTGTCAGTTGTTCTTGTCATAATAATAATCTCCTTTGATTATTGGGTTGATACATTTACTCGAATTAAGTAGGTATCTGTTGTAGCCCCTAGTACGGTTTAAGTGGCTAGGGAACTAATTATCGCTTTCATGTTAGTTAGTATACATA
>JBIOEC010000181.1:0-2987 GCA_044445645.1 Gammaproteobacteria bacterium
ATACTTCACCCATCACCCAGTTGGCGGTAAGTTTAGCTTGACCGCTGGCATGCGCTACAGCAGCTTCAAAGTAAGCCGCGAGTTCACGGCTGCTAGCTAGCACTTCAGCATCATATTCACTAAGGCTAAAGGTTTCCATAAAGCGTGCGCGTTTTTGTGCTGGTAATTCAGGCAAGGTGAGTCGGATATTTTCGATATACGCGACATCTAATTCAACTGGTAATAAATCCGGATCAGGAAAATAACGGTAATCTTGCGCTTCTTCTTTGCTGCGTAATGAACGGGTTTCGCCTTTATCAGGATCATATAAACGAGTTTCTTGATGGATTTTCCCACCGTTTTCCAGAATTTCGATTTGCCGTTCGGTTTCGTATAAGATGGCTTGTTCAATATAACGGAATGAATTTAAGTTTTTAATTTCAGCACGAGTGCCAAATTCTTTTTGACCCTCAGGACGCATAGAAATGTTCACATCACAACGGAACGAACCTTCTTGCATATTACCATCACAGATTTCTAAGTAACGGACTAAAGTATGCAAGGTTTTCAAATACGCGACGGCTTCTTTAGCGCTGCGCATATCAGGTTCAGTTACAATTTCTAACAGCGGCGTTCCGGCGCGATTTAAATCGATGCCGCTCATGCCACCAAATTCACCATGAATGGATTTCCCCGCATCTTCTTCTAAATGCGCACGCACTAAGCGGATGCGTTTGGTTTGGTTATCTTCCAATCGAGTATCGATATAGCCGCCTTGCACGATGGGTTGATCGTATTGGCTGATTTGATAACCTTTAGGCAAATCAGGATAAAAATAATTTTTACGGGCAAAAATAGAATGACGATTGATTTCTGAATTTACCGCTAACCCAAATTTTACCGCCATTTGCACCGCCACTGCATTCAGCACTGGCAACACTCCGGGAAAACCCAAATCTACTGCGCATGCTTGAACATTGGGTAGGGCACCGTATTCAGTGGCGGCACCTGAAAATATTTTGCTTTTGGTTTTAAGCTGAGCATGAACTTCTAAACCGATGACTGTTTCCCATTTCATAATTTAATCTCATTTATCTATTTGATGTTATTTAAAATTCTCAGGAAATTTCCGATGCCAATCTGTCACTTGTTGATACTGATGTGCAACATTTAACATCCGTGCTTCATCTAAATAATTGCCAATTAATTGCATTCCTACCGGCAATTGTTGATTAAATCCTATCGGAAGCGACATACTAGGCAGACCTGCCAAATTAACGGCAATAGTATAAATATCTGACAAATACATGCTAACGGGATCTTTCGTTTTTGAGCCAATCGCAAATGCGGTTGAAGGCGTGGTAGGTCCTAAAATAACATCTACTTCTGTAAAGGCGTGGCGAAATTCGTCGCGAATTAATCTACGCACTTGTTGCGCTTTACTATAATAGGCGTCGTAATAACCTGAAGATAATACATACGTTCCGATCATAATGCGGCGTTTTACTTCAGCTCCAAAACCTTCGCCACGCGAACGTTCATATAAATCTTCTAAATTTTTTGGCTCTGCACAACGATACCCATAGCGCACACCATCAAAACGTGCGAGATTAGAAGAACATTCTGCAGGCGCAACTACATAATAAGCTGGGATAGCATCATACACATGTGGCAAGCTGATAGGTTTAACTATGGCTCCAAGCTTCACCAATTCATCAATTGCGAGTTGAATGGAGGCAGCCATTGTGGGATCTAAATCCTGATTAAAAAACTCTTGTGGTAAACCAATGCGTAATCCTTGTAATGAATTATTTAATGTGGCGGTAAAATCAGGCACGGCAACATCTAAACTGGTTGAGTCGCGCTCATCAAAGCCGCACATTACATTTAATAACAGTGCCGCATCTTCAGCCGTTTGGGTCATAGGCCCCGCTTGATCTAAACTCGAAGCAAACGCGATCATGCCATAACGCGAAATGCGCCCATAGGTGGGTTTTACGCCAGTAATCCCACAAAAAGCCGCGGGTTGGCGAATGGATCCGCCGGTATCGGTACCGGTTGCCGCAGGCGCTAAACGTGCTGCAACTGCAGCGGCTGAACCGCCGGATGAACCACCAGGAACTAGAGAATCATTCCACGGATTATGTACCACTCCATAAAAACTATTTTCATTGGAAGAACCCATCGCGAATTCATCCATATTGGTTTTACCTAACATCACGCAGCCAGCATCGCTTAACCGTTTAGATACAGTGGCGTCGTAAGGAGAAATAAAATTATCCAGCATTTTTGAAGCGCAACTGGTTTTAATTCCTTTAGTACAAAAAATATCTTTATGCGCAAATGGAATGCCTAATAAGGGTGACGCATTGCCATTGGCGCGTTGGGCATCTGCTTGTTGCGCTTGAGCTAAGGCGCGCTCTTCGGTAATAGTGATAAAGCTATTTACTTGAGAGTTAAATTGTTTAATGCGTTGTAGAAAATGTTGGGTTAATTCAACACTAGAACATTTTTTTTCAGCCAGCAGCTGGCTTAATTCTTTCAAAGTTTTATCATGCATAAGGAACCTATTCAATTACTTGTGGAACTAAAAACATACCAGCTGCGTGTGCAGGGGCAATGCTCAGAAAAGTATCGCGTTCATCGGGTTCGGTAACTACGTCAGCACGTAAACGCTGTTTTGCTTCTAGTGGATGGGCTAGGGCTTCCACACCAGTAGTGTCAACCGCTTTTAGCTGCTCTACTAGCTTAAAGATGTTATCTAAGTCTTGGGTATAGGCTTGTGCGTCGTTTTGGCTAAGTCCCAGTTTACTTAGTCGGGCAATTTTTTTGACTTCTTCGATAGTGATGCTCATAAAAGGTCCCTTGCTGAATCAAGAAAAAACAATTTTATCCTTTTTAAGCGCGGTTGGATAGGGCAGCCTTTACCATATTAATTGACAAATCAAGGCGGCTTGTGGAATATTTTTTAAATATCCCTGGGTTTTACTTGCGAGTTTATATATAAT
>JBIOEC010000182.1:0-2986 GCA_044445645.1 Gammaproteobacteria bacterium
ATAATTAAACTTAATAATAAACCGATAAATGCAAAGTGTGAAGGCAATCTTGCAAATATCGAAGATAACACACCAGAGCCACAGATCGTTGAGTTCGATGATGATGCAAAAAAGTCATTAGTTGGATTCAGAAATGAAATCAGGGAAATACGAAAAAAAATGAGGGATGCAGGTAAAATCTCAAATATGGTTTATAATCGTACCGCCCAGACTGCAGAACAAATCGCGCTGATTGTTGCTGCGGGTGTCAACATCGATAATCCTATGATCACGGAAAATGAAATGTCTTATGGAATAAACTTGAGCCGGCACCTTTACTGCGAATTTTCTTCACCGGACATCCACAATTGAGATCAATGAGATCCGCACCGTAATCCGTGACTATTTTAGTTGCCGCCGCAACTTCCTCAGGATTACTTCCAGCTAATTGAAAACAAACAGGGCCTTCCGCCGGATCTTTTTTGACAAAGCGTTGTTGTGAGGACAAAGGTAAATGAATTAGGGTTTTGCAGGAAATCATTTCTGTACAAGAAAAAGCAGGTTGGCTATATCGCCACGTTAATTTTCTAAATGGTGCACAACTTATCCCTGCTAAAGGGCCTTGAATCAGATTAATAGGAAAAGTTTTGTTCCCCACTGTCAGTGATTTGATCAATGTACAAATACCCCTATAGTAAGTTACAACCCTAAACCACACATCCTAAATGTATATTACCAAGAAAATGCCAGATTATCGAGCTGCAATGAGTTGTTCAAGTAACAAACCCAGCCACCAAAACCGCTTTATTTGGCATCTTGTGAGATTTTAGCCAGAGCAAATCGATATGAATCATTTTGAACTTGACAATACCCCTAAAAACCCGCTACGTTAGTTGTTTGCTGCAACGCGGCGAGCTGCTCATACAATAATAAGGCTGTTAAATCATGACCCAACTTAGCAAAGCGTCTATTCTCGCCACTGGTTTTTCCATGTTTTCTATGTTTTTTGGTGCAGGGAATGTTGTTTTTCCATTGGTTTTAGGGCAAACCAGCGCACAATATGTAAGTTATGCATCTATTGGTCTGATTTTCACCGGGGTGGTTCTTCCACTGCTAGGATTGCTGTCTATGATGCTGTTTCGGGGTGATTATCGAGCCTATTTTCTTCGCTTAGGAAAATGGCCAGGGCTATTTGTAATTTTCTTAATTATGGCCTTGTTAGGGCCTTTTGCAGGTATTCCCAGGACAGTCACGCTTTCGCAATCCACTATGGTTTTATCAGGTATCGATATTCCTGCTTGGTTATTTAATGGGATATTTTGCGCGCTTTTTTTAGTATTAGCTTATCAGCGTAGTCGCATCGTGGATATTTTAGGCTATTTACTGACACCAATTTTATTAGTATTGCTGGGAGTAATAGTAATTGCTGGCTTAATACAACCTACAGAAATGCCAACTGCAGGCTTTGAGTCAACCCCGCTAGCGATGATCCTACGTGGTGCCAGTGAAGGTTATAATACTTTGGATCTATTAGCGGCTTTATTTTTCTCTACAGTGATTATTGCCGCTCTGCAGTCGCGGTTTAAAGATAGCGACGATGCTATTCGTCAGAAGCACATTTTATATCACGCGGGCTACGCCAGCCTTATCGGCGGAATTTTGTTGGGATTAGTTTATGTAGGATTTTGCTTGCTAGCCGCCAAATACAGCACAGTTTTACAAAACTTAGATTCTGATCAGCTCATCGCATATTTAAGCTTTGAAATTTTAGGGAATAAAGCCGGCTGGATAGTAAACGGTGTGGTTTCCTTGGCGTGTTTAACCACTGCTATCGCGCTGGCATCAGTATTTGCCGAAGTGATGTGTGAAGAACTCACTGGTAAAAAGCGCTATTACCACGCATTTCTCTTTGGAACTGCCGTTGTAGCATATGGAATGTCTTTTATTGGATTTACTGGAATTATTACTCTTATCTACCCTCTCTTAGTCATCTGTTACCCTGCCATCATTGTATTAGCTTTTTTAAATATGGCCAATAAACTCTGGGGATGGACCATAATAAAAACTCCAGTATTTTTAACCGCGGGAGCTGCTTTGGCTGCCTATATCTGGACAATATCCGCAGCATAAGTTTAATGTCACCTACCTCGTGCATAGTAGGCCCTACATTTATTAACGCTATTTCCCCAACGATAAATCTATGGTTTGCCTTATGAATTAGGATGCAAGTAAGAGATTGCATTGCAGGGTTTTAGCGTTATTATCTATTTAGATTTATATAATCTCACAGAGTGCGCAATAGAAAGATTTGAGTGCTTTACTAATCTTTTTCTTTACCTTTTTCTCCAAAGTAATTTATTACCTAAAAAGATTTAAATATATGTTAATCAAAAAAAGGATATTTATTTGTATAGCATCTTTATTCATAACCACTATCGTATCTGCCGCTAAAGAAGTTGAGCCCACTCTTCAGTTAACAGGCATGTTAGGCATTGCAAATATTCAGCAAAATGATGCTACCTATGATCTAACTAGCAGCGAAACAGATAAGTTGGTCGCCACCGATACGCAAAACTGGGACTCCTGGTCATTACAATTAGGTGCTGGCTATAAAATTCCTTTGTTTTGGAACATCAATAAAGAAAAAAGTGCAGATGACATTCAATGGTTTACTGCAATAACGCCACAAATCAATTTTTACATTCTTAATGGCACAGACATTCCTGGTCAAGTCTATCGCTTTGAAGATAGTGATGATAATGATGCAGCTTATAAAATGAAATTTAATAGTACCCGATTGATGTTCGACACAGCATTGACTATAGCGAAATTACGTAGACTCTCAGTACAAGGAATTGCCGGATTAGGGTTTGCACGCAATAGTGTGGATTTAGCGCTTGAACCATATCCGGACACGCATTTAGAGCCCTTAAATTTTAATGGTGGATCTAGCACTGGATTTGCGTATGAGTTTGGCGCTGGCTTAACTTATGCATTATATAAAGAA
>JBIOEC010000183.1:0-2972 GCA_044445645.1 Gammaproteobacteria bacterium
ATTTAATATACGTGCCAAAATATTTAAAAACAAAACGCCTACGGTAATTACTAATACGCCAGCCCAAGCAATTTCTTGCCAACGGGCATATGGACTCATTGCGAAATCGTAGATCATTTTAGGTAAATTTGCTAGTGGTGCATTCATATTTAAGCTGAAAAACATGCTATTTAATGCGGTAAATAATAGGGGTGCGGTTTCGCCAGCGATTCGCGCAATTCCTAATAAGACTCCAGTTAAAATACCTGCACGAGCAGCTTTTAAGGTAATGAACAAAATCATTTTCCATTTTGGTGCCCCTAGCGCCATGGCGGCTTCGCGTAGAGTGTGTGGCACTAATTTCAACATATTTTCCGTGGTACGAATCACAATGGGCAAC
Organism: Gammaproteobacteria bacterium; assembly: GCA_044445645.1. Lineage (GTDB taxonomy): Bacteria > Pseudomonadota > Gammaproteobacteria > JBIOEC01 > JBIOEC01 > JBIOEC01. The sequence continues at coordinate 380 of JBIOEC010000183.1, forward strand.
TGGACTAACGCTAATGCAAATACACCTGCCCAGCCAGAGTAGCCCCCCATGGGTACCACATAGAGAGAATACACAAATAATCCGATAATAATCGAAGGTCCAGCGAGTAAAATATCGTTTACAAAAGTTACTGTTTGCGCCAAGTGGGATTTTTGTCCATATTCCACTAAGTATATGCCCGCTAATAAACCCAGCGGCGTACCCAACACTGTAGCCAAGACAACCATTATGAGAGAGCCCACTAGGGCATTAGCAAATCCGCCGCCATCGGTGCCAGCCGCTGGAGTAGATTCAGTAAACAAAGAGAAAGATAGGGCAGATAAGCCTTTGACTAAAATGGTTTCTAAAATCCAGCCTAGCCAAATTAACCCAAATATCATAGCTAGCAATGATAAAGCTAAAGCCAGGGTGTTTACCCATTTACGGCGTCGTTGTAACTGCAGGCGCACGGTAAGAGTGTTAGACATTTAATTTCCTTCAAATTTTGTTAAACGCGCTAGCATAACTTTGGATAGCGCAAGCACCACAAATGTAATAAGAAATAAAATTAAACCCAACTCCATTAATGCAGGTTGATGAAAACCGGTCAAGCCAGCTTCTGGAAACTCATTGGCAAGTACGGATGTAATACTATTTCCCATGGAAAACAGTGAAATACCTTCGAGGATATTGCTATTACCAATCACAAAAGTCACCGCCATGGTCTCGCCCAATGCGCGGCCCCATCCCAACATCACGCCACCGATCACACCCGCTTTGGTATAGGGTAATACGACTTTCCATACGACTTCCCAGGTGGTGCAACCTAAGCCATATGCAGATTCTTTTAATAAAGCCGGAACAATTTCAAATACATCACGCATGATCGAGGCAACATAGGGAATGATCATTATCGCCAGGATGATCCCCGCGGTAAATAACCCAATACCGATCGGTGCGCCAGCAAACAGTTGGTTAAGAATTGGAATATTAGCCGTAGCATCCATCAACGGGGCTTCAAAATAATCAGCAAAGATAGGTGCAAAAAACAATAATCCCCACATACCATAAACAATAGAAGGTATAGCTGCTAGCAATTCTATGGCCGTTCCCAGTGGACGACGCAACCAGCTGGGCGCTAGTTCAGTCAAGAACAGCGCAATACCGAAACTAACTGGCACGGCAATCACCAACGCAATAATGGAAGTAATCAGGGTACCGTAAATAGGCACAAAAGCACCGTAGATATCTTGTGGTGGATCCCACTGACTGTTAGTTAAAAAGGTAAGACCAAAATGGTGAATACTAGGCCAAGCTTTAATTGCTAGCATTAGAATAATGCCTAGACAGGTTAACAGTAAAGTTAACGCTGCTAGGCGGGTTGTAGCACTCAGTAGGTAGTCACCTACTGAAAAACGGCGTATTTTCTTTTTCATAAGAAACCAAGGAACTATTCTTTAGGCCAGGATGCAGTTATCTTAGCTATTAAGTCAGCAGGTAGTGGCACATAATCTAAGTTGCGTGCAGCATCACCGCCTTTTTCATAGGCCCAACCAAAGAATTTTAAAACTGCTTGAGTCTTTTCTTTTTGCTCAGGGGTATTATGCACTAAAACAAATGTAGTAGCTGTCATTGGCCAAGCATTGTCAGCGGTTTGATTGGTTAAACTTTGAGCAAAGCTCTTAGACCAATCAACATTATTGACTGCGGCAGCGAAGGTATCTGCATTGGGCGCTACTATTTTGCCTGCTGCATTTTGCATTTGCGCATAAGTCATATTATTTTGTTTGGCATAAGCATATTCCACATAACCAATGGAACCTTTCAAGCGCCCTACAAAAGCCGCAACCCCTTCATTGCCTTTACCCCCCGTACCTAGCGGCCAGTTGACGGTATTAGCACTACCCACTTTATCTTTCCAAGTAGTATTCACTTTGCTTAAGTATTCAGTAAAAATAAATGTAGTCCCTGAGCCATCTGCACGACGCACTACAGTGATTTTTTGATCGGGTAATTTTAAGTTTGGATTAAGCGCGGCTAATGCGGGATCATTCCATTTAGTAATTTTACCAAGATAAATATTTCCGAGTATTTCCCCCGTTAAGGTAATATCTCCAGGCTTAACTCCTTCGATATTGACGACTGGCACTACACCACCAATAACGGTAGGAAATTGGATTAAATGATTGGCGGTTAATTCTTCATCTTTTAAAGGTGAATCGGTAGCACCGAAGTCTACAGTTTTAGCCTTAATCTGATTAACCCCAGCCGATGAACCAATCGATTGGTAGTTAACTTCTATGCCCGTTTCTGCATTATAAGCTTCTGCCCATTTTCCATATAAAGGTGCCGGAAAGCTGGCTCCAGCCCCGGTAATATTAGCATTGGCTGAGCCCATAACAGTAAAAATGAATAATAGACTGAGTAGACGTTTCATTAGTTCCTCTCCAGGTTAGGTGAGGGGGGTAGTATATCAATATTAGTTAGGATTTGACAGGGATGAGCCGTTAATCAGCGACTTGCTCTCTTTCTACCCTATGCCTCGTCTCAAAGAGGACATTTCCATTTGGTTGGAAGAGGCTGCTAGTCCAGGGGTATTTGTTTGCGCTAGATG
>JBIOEC010000184.1:0-2971 GCA_044445645.1 Gammaproteobacteria bacterium
ATGTTAAACGTACCCATAACAGCGATGGGTGGTGGCATTTGGAAACATGGCAATAGTGTGATTTTTTATCACGAAACTTATCAAGTTGTAGTGAGAAAATCTAAATTTGCTTCAACAGAAACAGCTAAAAAATTGAAAGTTAACACCATGGAGTATGCACGTGAAGTTTTGAAAAAAACCTCGTTGGATAGTGCTGCGATAGAAGAAATGATAACAAAAGTTTGTGCGAACCGTGATATTCTTGAAATTGAGGACCTGAAAAAAATTCCTGATTTTCCTCAGGGGAAATTTGAAGATCAAAAAATTACAAAGTTAGTGGAAGAGGAAAAGCGAATATTAGAAAAAGAGAAAAAAAATTATATAGTACGTGTGCAAGAAATATTGGCACGCGTAGAATCAGGTGAGAAATTCGCAGAGAGAGATTTACTAATAATTGCCTTAGGTTTAAAGGATTTTTCTTTATCTAAGGGTCTTTCTGTATTTAAAGGCCATGAAGACTTACGTGATAAAATTTTAGCTAACAAAGCTTTATTACCATTGATAATGGTGACTTGTGGGAAAGTCCTCATTGCAGGTCCAAGTAATGATAACATCATTGATTTGTTATTAGAAAGTGGCATAGATATTAATAGTGTTGATGAAAAAGGCATGACCGCGTTACATTATGCCGTACAGAATTTTTATAATTATAGAAAAGAGCCACTTAACCTTATTAACAAATTATTAGATTGTGGAACAAATCTCAAAGCAGAAGATAAAGAGAGGCGAACACCTTTGATGCTAGCGACTGAGCATAGCCGAAAAGGAACTGTGATTGCTGGAGGAAAAGTTCTAGAGTTATTACAACAAAAACTAGCAGATGCGGCTCTTGCTCATTCCGATACATGGAGCCCAGAGTTGGAGACCGCATTGCCCCAGGTAGCAGCTGCTCATGAAACAACAACACCCTATTGGGACAGTATTCAAAAATTGACGCGATCGGCACCTACAGTATCCTCCGAAGCAAAAAAGAGAGGGGAGTTTAGTCCGGCCCCTCAGCAAACAACACCAACCCCCTCGTGAAAACGTGAAGATCCACAAGTTAGCATAATTTAATTTTTATATGAGAATATGATTAGCGGAAATTTCTGGGTTTTACGCTTTAGCAGATTGTTTATATGGTGCGGGAGGGATGACCACCATTTCTACCTTTTATCTGAGAGCCAAATAGATTCCCGCTGCTAGATTTGACCTCGCAGGAAGTCTTTCTCAGCGGGAATGACGCAATTTTTTGTATTTATAGGCAAATTAATTTAGACGCGTTTGCCCTCTTCCCCTTGTCTATATAGCTCTTTTCCTTTATTCTCATGGGCTTTCCACCAAGGAGCTTATCATGACAAAACCGAATAGCTTAGGCCAGTGGTCATCGCGTTGGATGTTTATTATGGCGGCGACAGGTTCGGCTGTGGGTTTAGGTAATGTGTGGAAGTTTCCTTACATGACAGGTCAATATGGTGGCAGCTCGTTTGTTATTGTGTATTTGTTATGCGTGCTATTAGTGGGATTACCTATTTTAATTGCTGAAATCATGATTGGGCGTCGTGGACAATCCAGCCCAGCTGAGGCCACGGCTAAATTAGCTGTGGAAAGTGGTAAGAGCCGCAACTGGTGGTGGTTAGGGTTTTTGGGCATGCTTACCGCGTTTTTATTTTTATCAGTATATAGTATTGTCGCGGGCTGGACAGCGAGCTATCTAGTGCGTTCTTTACAAGGCAGTTTCACTGGATTAACGCCTACGCAAATTGGTCTGATGTTTGATGACTTCTTGGCGGATCCTTGGCAATTGTTTATGTGGCACACCTTTTTTATGTTGATTACTGTCGTCATTGTGGCGCGTGGTTTAAAAGAAGGTTTAGAGCGTGCGATTCGTTGGATGGTACCAGGGTTATTTTTAATCATTATTATATTAGTGGGATATGCATTGAGTACTCCTGGGTTTTCCGAAGGCATAAAATTTATGTTTCGAGTAGATTGGGCTGCGATTGATACTCAAAGTTTTCTGTCCGCATTAGGTCATTCGTTTTTCACCTTAAGCGTAGCCACGGCCAGTATGATGATTTATGGTGCGTATTTAGAGCGCAAAGCTAGCATTGCAAAAATTGCGATAACGATCGCGACCTTAGATACCTTGGTTGCATTAATGGCCGGCATGGCAATTTTTCCTTTAGTATTTACTTATGGATTGCCACACGATCAAGGTCCTTCATTAGTGTTCAAAACACTGCCTATCGCTTTTGGCGAAATGCCTGGCGGTTCTATCATTGGTGGAATGTTCTTCTTATTATTGCTGTTAGCCGCACTAGGTTCTTCTATTTCTTTAGTGGAACCTATCGTGGCATGGCTAATTGAGCGTTGGAATATAAAGCGTACAGTAGCCGCTTGGTGTAGTAGTACGTTAATTTGGGTTTTAGGATTTGCATCATTATTGTCTTTCAATCACTGGCAAGATATCAAATTATTTGGTTTATGGACGTATTATAGTTTTGTGGATGCTTTGGTCAGTTTAGTCATGCTCCCTTTCGGCGGATTACTTCTCGCCATTTATGCGGGTTGGATAATGAAAGAGAAATTTACTAAAGAAGAATTGAATATGCCAAATGGCTTGTACACCACTTGGCGATTTATCGTGCGTTATTTTTCGCCGATTGCCGTGCTAGTGATTGCTTGGATCTCATTTTAAAAAAAATATATTCAAAATTTTAGGTATTCGATTTGGTTTCTAAAATTAGAATATAACTGAGAATCGATCGAACGGCGATAGTCGCCGCCAGCTGGCCAAATTCTTCCCAGCTGGGTTTTAGTACGGTTAACAATATGTCTGCTGCAATTTGAAACTCCAGAGCTAACAGCAAATAGCGCGAAAGCTCCAGGCGCGCTTGTGCATAATAATCCTCTTTATGAAACCAGGTTTTTATTACTAAAATATAAAGAG
>JBIOEC010000185.1:0-2963 GCA_044445645.1 Gammaproteobacteria bacterium
GCAGTAGGTGAAGGCATAGAAAAGAAAGTAGGTAATTTTGCAGAAGAAGTACGAGCACAGGTGGAGGGAGCCGCATAATGGCATCCGTTGCTTATCGCCGCATTTTACTTAAACTCAGTGGTGAAGCCTTAAATGGTGCAACAACTAGTGGTATTGATCCTGATGTACTAACTCGCATCAGTCAGGAAATAGTTTCTGTGTTCAAATTGGGCGTGCAAGTTGGTGTGGTAATCGGCGGAGGAAATTTATTCCGTGGTGCTACGCTGGCAGTAACAGGAATTGATAGAGTCACTGCTGATCATATGGGAATGTTAGCAACAGTTATGAATGCCTTGGCCATGCGCGATGTTTTAGAGCGCATGGGCATTGGCACTTGTGTTATGTCGGCTATTCCCATGAGCGGTCTAGTTGATCATTTTGATCGTCGCAAAGCCATACGTCATTTAAGTGAAAACCAAGTGGTATTTTTTGCCGCTGGCACAGGCAATCCATTAGTCACTACCGATTCAGCCGCAAGTTTACGCGCCATTGAAATCGGTGCTGATTTATTAATTAAAGCCACGAATGTTGATGGCATATATGATGCCGATCCCGCAAAGTTTCCGAATGCCAAGCGCTATAAGCAATTAACGTATCAAGAGGCATTAGACCAAGAATTAGGTGTTATGGATTTAGCCGCATTTTGTCAGTGTCGCGATTACAATATGCCTATTCGCGTGTTTAATCAAAAAAAAGAGGGAGCCTTGAAACGTATTATACAAGGTGAAGATGAAGGCACGTTAGTAACAAGTGACAGCGTCAGCCGATGAATATTACAGTCAAATTCAGCGTCAACGAGGAATGGAAAGAATGTTAGCAACTATTACGCAAGAATCGCAACAACGCATGCAAAAAGCTGTCGAAGCTTTGAAAAATGAATTGTCTAAATTACGCAGTGGACGTGCGCATCCTTCATTAATTGAACATATTTTGGTGGATTATTATGGTACGCCAACCCCATTAAACCGGGTCGCTAACGTCAGTACTGAAGATGCTCGCACTCTTCAAGTATCGCCATGGGAAAAAAATATGGTTAAACCCATTGAAAAAGCGATTATGACCGCAGATTTAGGCTTGAATCCCGCTACCTCAGGTACTTTGATTCGGGTGCCATTACCACCTTTAACAGAAGAGCGTCGCAAGGAATTGGTGAAATTGGCACGTCATGAAGCTGAAAATACGCGTGTATCAATTCGAAATATTCGTCGTGATGCGAATAATCAGGTAAAAGAACTATTAAAAGATAAAACCATCAGTGAAGATGAAGAGCGCCGTGGTCAGGATGCTATTCAAAAACTAACTGATAAGCTAATAACCGAAGTGGATACTTTGGTAGCAGCTAAAGAAAAAGACTTATTAGAAGTATAATTATTCAGCTACTTCCGTCGGAAATAGCTGATGCTTATTTACCCACTAGAAAAAATGTGGCTCTTTTAGCATCAGTGCTTACTAGGGGTTACCTAAATTTATTTAATTAATGAGGTCAGCATTGACATCGATCGCACACCCCATAACATTAAAACCCGCAGTAGATGAAATTCCTCCTCTTGTTCAACGTCCACAACATATTGCTATTATTATGGATGGCAACGGACGTTGGGCTCAAGCACGTGGCTTATCACGCACAGCAGGACATCGAGCAGGAGTTACTGCATTACGCCAAACCGTACAAGCTTGTGTAGAATTGCAGATCCCAATTTTAACCGTATTTGCTTTTAGTAGTGAGAATTGGTCGCGTCCTTTAAAAGAAGTTCAGTTTTTGTTGAGTTTAATAGCGAAAGTACTCCAGCGTGAGGTAGATCGTCTTTATAAAGAAAATATTCGTTTGCGCGTGATTGGTGATAAGAGTCGTTTCTCACCACGTTTACAGACGCTCATTTATGAGGCAGAAAAACTGACTGAAAATAATACTGGATTACAGCTCAATATTGCAGCAAATTATGGTGGGCAGTGGGATATTACTCAAGCAGCCAAAAAAATGGCGCAACAAGTTCTAGATAAAGAAGTTGATCTCGAAACCATCACGGAAGAAACACTGGCAAAAAACTTATGTTTATCTGAACTGGTATCTCCAGATTTATTAATTCGCACCTCCGGTGAGCAACGCATTAGCAACTTTTTGCTATGGCAATTTGCTTATACCGAGATGTATTTTTCCTCAATTTATTGGCCGGACTTTAATAAAAACGAATTAGTCATCGCTTTGCGTGAATTTGCAATGCGGCAACGTCGGTTCGGTTTAACAAGTTCTCAAATAGTGCCACAAAAGGTGCATAGTGCTTAAGCAACGTATTATTACGGCCATTTTCCTCTTAGGATTGCTATACGCAGTCATTTATCTTCTTCCTATTCGTTACTTTTCCTGGGCAGTCGGTGTTGTCGTATTGCTAGGTGCTTGGGAATGGGCAGCATTGAGTGGTTTAAAAAACCCAATATTGCGGATTGGCTATTTGCTCTTATTCGTTTTCCTCTATTTTATGATAAATCAATTGCCAGTTTATGATGCCATAAAAATGATGAGTGGTATGGCGGTCTTGTGGTGGATGTGGTCAATTGTCTGGTTATTAAGATTTCAACGTCAAGTACAAATTATCCAACGCAATACTTATGTATTTAGTATGATAGGAATTTTAGTCCTCTTGCCGTTTTGGTATGCGATCGTTATGTTAAATTTAGAACAAACATTAAATCCGCAGGCGGGGCAGGTTTTGCTGCTGGTGATTATTCTAGTGGCTCTTGCGGATACTTCGGCTTATTTTTTTGGAAAAAGTTTTGGCAAGCATAAACTTGCTAGCCGAATCAGTCCAGGAAAAAGTTGGGAAGGTTTGTTTGGTGCAGTGTTTACAGTAACTTTTTTGGTATGGCCCTTAGCAAATATTTTGAATGTGCACGCTTTCAACCATCCAGAATTGATGGGGTTAGCA
>JBIOEC010000186.1:0-2947 GCA_044445645.1 Gammaproteobacteria bacterium
AGTTTATATAAAAAAGGTGGTGAAGCCAATACGGCAGTATTTTGGCAAAGCGCGCGTACAGATCCCAAAAACATTCTAGGCAAACTGATAGAACAGCTTATCGAATGTATCGATAAATTTTTGGCAACGGTCGATCCTGTAACGGGGAAGAGTCATGCAGAAATGATGCTGGATCAATTTTTTTCTTTAGATATTGGCAATATCGCTAAATATGAGGTTCGCATGCCAGCTTTACGCGAAACATATTTGAAAAATGCTTTTAATTACATATTAGTAAAAAGTCTTCCCGCGCATACTGATGATTTGTATTCAGTAAAACTTGATTATTTAAACACATTTTACCATCAATATTCTGCTGCTAAGGGCGCCAATCCGTTTACCGGCTGGAAATCGCCTTACTTGCAGCATATGCAAGAAATATTGCAGGGTCGCAGCCCCGAATTTTCTCAATGGTGGAATGCACAGGTTGATATTTTATGGAAGGATTCCGCCGGAAAACCCTGGGACATACAGCTGCAAGATTTTGCTTTAAGCGCAGCCGCTAGGTTTGTTCAAAGTGATAAATTTTCCAATGTGCCGGATTTTCTAAGCCAACATGTTCCAGCTGGTTTGTTTCAACCACTAGTAGATAAATATAAGAGCGAAACAGAAAAATCTATAGATAGAATGTTAAGCCAGCAAGCACCTAAATTTTCTATTTGGTGGAAAGCAAAAGTCTCTATTCTACTAGAAAATTTTAATGAAACGGGTTCGCAGGATTTTTCTGCATGGAATAAACAACTACAAGACTTTGCTTTAACCGCGGCGAGTGAATTTATTACCGAAAGTAATATTCCTATCGACAACGCTATATTTCGGCAAGGCATTCCACCCATCTTATTTCAGTCATTAGTTGATGTACACTTAGCAGCAACCCATCAGCAACTGACCACAGTAGACATTGTGTGTCGAAGAGGAGATTGGCAATACCGTCCAAGTCAGAGCATTGCAGAAAATTTACAAATCTATTTAAGTGAGCCGCGCTTTTTATATAAATCCAATGATGGCACCGTAACTGCCAATACATTAGATCGCGTGTTTGAACACCTCCCAATATTTATGGCAAGATATGATCTTGCTGCAATATTTCCTGTTCATCATGCGGCATACGTATCTTTTACCAAGATTTTAGAACAGTGGCCAAATTGGTTTGCCACTTTTATGCAGAATGCACAAGATGCTCCCTATAGTGTAAAGCTTACCCAAGCTAATGTAGATATGCTAGATCCAGCGCAAGATTTTCGTAACTGGTGGAACACATATGGAAATGAAATTACCGATTTTCTGCAGACCATAGATGCAACCACAGGAAAAAGTGTTCTTGATACCTTAGTAGAAACATTGCTACCAGCCGCAGGTCTAGAGGAGCGGATGCGATATAAAGAATTAATGCAAACTCAATATATTGCAGGATTTTTACAATCTGTTAATGTTTATGCGTTAACCATATATAAACAGCGTTTTGAGTCTTTAACCCGCATGAGTAGTTTAACGTCAGAACAAGAAGCAGAAATTGACACCTATCAGAATAAAGAACTTTATTTGCAGACACTGACTACATTCTTGCTTCGGCAACCCATAGTTCCTTCTTTACTGGACCAGGACGAAAGTTTGTCTACTCCTACTTCAGGTTCGCGCAGAAGTTCTATTTCTGATTTCTCTTTGCCAATATCCAGTGAAGGCGAAGGTGAAAGTGAAAGTGAAAGCATTAGTGACGGTAGTAGTGTAGAGTCTGCAACCACAATGCCCACTCTGTCCCAGAAAAGTTCAGAAAGCTCGGTAATTAAAGAAATTATAGATGCATGGTTTCTTAATAAGGAAGCGCCGCAGACAGATAATATATTAGATCGAGCCGTACATGAAATGGTAGCTTTTGATAATTATTTATATGAGCAAAAAGCCAGTGGAAAATTTTTTTTACAAGAGCAACTGGATAGATGTTATGCTAAATCTGAAAAGATTCCTTTGTTTAGACACTACGCTAAATATGAGAAAAACTTTTATAAGCAGCTATTAACGGCGTTCTTAACCAAACTGTGTACCACGTATGGTAATGAGCCAGCAACACAGACTAAGTTGCGCAAAGATTTAGAAAAGCATCATGAACGTCTAATAAATGGTATAACCTCAACAGAAAAAAACCATCGACACGAATTTATTCAAGCATTAGAAAGTCTTTGCAAAACGGCAGAGCAAGATCCCACTTTGCACCGGATAGATAAACGCTATCCTGCATTACAACATCTTAAAGGGTTAGTACTGAATAATCTTATTGAGTTTTTTTCTAGCAAAGCCAGACACGCAAGTGCTGAATATGATGCATTCCGCCAGGTCACCTTAGAGCATGTTGAGGCCGAGGCTGCGCGAATTTTATCTACCCAACCTACTCAAAAAGTCAGCATCCAGTTAGTGAAATCTTTTCAAGAATATAAGCATAGGCTCACGCAGACTTTTGGGGAAGCAAAAAAACAAGAGAAAGCGGTGCACATGGTCGAAACAACGGACACGCATCTTGCGAGTCAATGTGAGCAATTTAAGCAAGATTTAACAACACTACTTGACTCTGCCCCCAAAAGATTGGCTATTGGGTAGAGCATTTGGTAACTACCCTGTTTCTAGAGTAACACTTAACCAAAAGGCGAATCACCAATCAGTTAATTAAAATTACCACGAGGCAGACAGTGAGCGAATCCTCAGAACTTTATGCTGTCCTGGCTTTCCATTTATTGTTGAAATAAAAGGAAAGAATAGCGTGGAAATTACAATTAAGGGTACTATGCGTGCTATATCGCAAAACGGAGGCCAAGGTCGTTTTGAACCCGTTCCCCTTATCCAACTGGCTTAGAGCAAAAATAGATTATAAAGTAACCCCAAACTAGTTGCAGCGAAAGCTGAGCTGGTAGAACTA
>JBIOEC010000187.1:0-2947 GCA_044445645.1 Gammaproteobacteria bacterium
CCACAATAGCAGCCAAACAAGCTAGCAGCAAACCCGCATAAAAAATTATGCCTAGTTTTTTTTCTGGCTGCCCTTCACCTACACTATTAGCACAAAGAATTCCAACTGCAGCCAATGTGCCTTGGCAAAAAGTTAAAAATACAAAATAGGTAACAATAGCTAATCCAATAGCCGCCAATGAAAGAGTATTTAAGTAACCTGCAAAAGCCGTACTAAAAAAAAGGATTGAGGTATCGGCTATAGTGATTAAAAAAAAAGGTACAGCTAATTTAAGTATTTGTGATGTGTAATTAAATCCTAAAAATGACATTTGCTGCTTCCCTGAGTACAGTGAAATTAAAATTAATCTTCTGGCGGTCCGGCCACTAAAACTTCTCTACTGCCATTCCCTTGCATTGCACTCACAATACCGGCTGCTTCCATTTCTTCTACAAGACGTGCAGCACGGTTGTAGCCAATTTTCAAACGACGTTGGATATTAGAGATGGACGCGCGGCGAGATTCCGTAACAATGCGCACAGCATCATCATATAGAGGATCGGAGTCACCGGCTCCTTCTTCACCCCCAAAACCAAATAAGCCTCCAGCACTATCGGGGGATGCGGTTTGCAGAATACTTTCATCATATTGCGGTTCAGCGCGCTGCTTCCAATCATTCACCACACTATGCACTTCTTGATCGGCTACGAAAGCTCCGTGCACCCGAACAGGTACCCCGGCGCCAGCAGGTAAATATAACATGTCACCACGGCCTAATAATTGCTCAGCCCCTTGCTGATCTAAAATCGTACGCGAGTCAATCCTGGATGCTACTTGGAAGGCAATCCGGGTAGGAATATTCGCTTTAATTAATCCAGTAATTACGTCCACCGAAGGGCGTTGGGTAGCTAAAATCAAATGGATTCCAGCCGCACGTGCTTTTTGTGCAATCCGCGCGATCAGTTCTTCTACTTTTTTACCCACCACCATCATCATATCCGCAAATTCATCAATTACGATTACAATAAAAGGGAATGGAGTTAGTGTAGGAGGCATTTGACCTGGTACTTTAAATAAAGGATCAGGGATTGGTTCGCCGCGTTCAATGGCATCACGCACTTTGCGGTTAAAGCTAGCCATATTCCGCACACCCATTGCCGCCATTAAGCGATACCGACGTTCCATTTCCGCCACACTCCAAGTCAATGCATTGGCCGCTTCTTTCATATCGATTACTACTGGACACATTAAATGAGGAATTCCTTCATAGATCGAAAGTTCCAACATTTTGGGATCAATTAAAATTAGACGCACATCTTCAGGGCTAGACTTAAATAGCAAACTCAACAACATCGAGTTCACACCTACGGATTTACCTGCTCCTGTAGTTCCCGCTACTAATACGTGCGGCATTTTAGCTAAATCAACAATCATCGGGTGCCCAGCAATATCTTTGCCTAATGCTAAGGTAACGGGTGAACTAGATTTTTCAAACTCTTCCGTGCTTAATACCTCACGCAAACTAACAGATTCCCGATGGCGATTGGGTAATTCCAAACCGATGTAGGGTTTTCCTGGGATCACTTCTACTACCCGTACGCTCACGATAGCAAGAGAGCGCGCTAAATCCTTAGCAAGCCCGGTGATCTTACTTACCTTAATTCCGGGCGCTAATTCCAATTCAAAACGGGTAATCACTGGGCCTGGCATAACGCCTACTACTTTAGCCGTGACTCCGAAATCTAATAATTTGTTTTCAACATCCCGAGACATATGCTCTAATTCTGCAGGAGTATATTGTTCAGTGTGTTGCGCGGGTGGCAAATCTAATAAATCTAAACTGGGTAAACCCGGTGCACTGTTATTGACGATGCGCCGTGGCTTAGGAATGACCCGTGGTAAGGGTTGGACAATTACAGGTGGTTTAGGTTCTACCAGAGTGATATTCGTTTCTTCAGTCACATCAATAATGCGTGGCAAACGTGGTGATCTACGTCGTGCAGGTTTTAACTCCAGCGCGGTCATTTCTTCTTTGATCTCAGACTCGGTGAATCGTGGCTCACTCGCTAATTTCCGCGCTTGCATTTCTGCGCGTTGTGTACTCTTCTGTTGGTAATAATCATATAGATTTTTCAATAACAGATCCCAATAATAAACTATCCCACGCCAGCTCCATAATAAAAACTGCCCTGTAGTATCCATTAATTTCAGCCAAGATAATCCCGTGCTCAAAGTAATTCCAATTAAACCGAAAGCCAGCAAAATTAATGTAGCGCCTTTAAAGTTTAAAAAATTAACCAAGGTTTTACTAACAAACACGCCTAAAGCACCGCCAGAACCCACTGGAAATGTTTGACCAAATTCCGGAAAGTGTAAATGCATGAGTGCGGTACCGGAAAGAAAGACTAGAATAAATCCACCGGTGCGGATCAGCAGTAAATGACGGTGCGAAAAATCGGGATTATTCCATTCCCGAAAAACTGTCCAGCCGCTATAAGCCAACATGACCGGCAGTAGATAAGCCAAATAGCCTAGCAACAATAAAAAAATATCCGCTAACCAAGATCCAATCCACCCCCCCGCATTATTAATTTGATCGGATAATGCAGCGTGTGACCAGCCAGGATCAGCGGGATGATAGGTCCCAAGACTCACCACCATAAACAAGGCCAGCGCACATAAAAGAATGAGCTGTCCTTCACGCAAACGTTGTTGTAGGTGATTTCCCCACAGAGACTGTTGTACGGGTTCTTCTTTAACTTTAGATCTACGAGTCGCTTGTGCCATTTCAGTTATGTATCCTTTCAGTAATTACCTGCTAAAAGTTGCAGGTAATTGTTTCCTTTGTTTCTATATTGAGTCCATCCGCAACGCCTATCTTGGCCGTTTGGTCATCTTATTTTCAATATCCATCGAGATTTTCGCCAGGAATTACTGGTTTATCGTCTTAATAAATATTATTATATAC
>JBIOEC010000188.1:0-2939 GCA_044445645.1 Gammaproteobacteria bacterium
CAACCTGCTAATCTGAAAATTGTTCGTGCCCAATGCTTAGAAAATCTTGCAACTGTCGATCGATTAAGAATGCGGAATGCCAACATAATCCAAGGTGTAGTCAGTAGAAAAATTATTCCTAAATAAAATGTGTAAAAGCCTTTGCCAAAAGTGGTTATCCACTGTGAACATTTTTGGTATGTACTGCTAAAAGCGAGTCTGGCAAGTTGCAGTTTGGCCGGTAATGGATTGCGCGCGAGTTTTCCCTCTGTATAGGCTTGTTTACACGCAGAACGTTGCAGTTTGCCACTGGATGTTTTGGGTACGGTTCGTGGCGGGACTAAGACCACAGTGTCTGGCGGGACACCGAGTGCAACCACCAATTTTTCAATGATGTTTTCACGCATACGTTGTTGTTCGGGTTTGGATAATTGATTGGATTCTGCTACTACAATTAGTTTTTCAGTTCCAGTGCCAGGGTCATTAACTCCAAATGCGATAACACAGCCTTTGCGAATACCTGCGACTTGGCTGACGATATTTTCTATTTCATCTGGTGCAAGATTGCGACCTGCTTTAATAATCAAATCTTTTTTGCGACCAGTAATAAATAATTCATTTTGCACTAAATATCCTAAATCTCCGGTATCCCACCAACCCGCATGATAAATTTTTTGCGTGATATCGGGTTTATTATAATAGCCTTGCATGGCTGATGGCCCAGAAAATTGGATATTGCCAATGGTTCTTTCTGCGAGCTCATGTCCGGTTTCATCAACGATACGAATCTTATGTTGTGAAATAACTGTACCACAACCTACAAATTCAAGAACATCTTTGCCATGGAGCTCAGTTGCCGGGATAGCTTTATTTTCCCTTTCAAAAGATTGACGCTGTACTTTGTCAATTAAGGGAACGCGTTTATGAGCGGGAAGTGTGAGTGTTACGGTGTTTTCTGCTAATCCATAGACGGGGGCAAAAGTTTCTAGTTTAAATCCGTAGCGAGAAAATCTGTGATAGAAACTTTCTAAGGTTTTAGGATTAATCGCCTCTGCGCCGTTAAAAGCAAAATTCCATGAACTGAGATCCAGCCCTTCAATATCGGCATCATTTATTTTTTTTACACATAGTTCATACGCAAAATTAGGACCACCCGAAAGCGTAGCCCGATGGTAATGTATAGCCCATAACCAGCGCTCAGGGCGGGTTAAAAAGGTGAGGGGAGAGAGAATAGTAACCGGGATGGCATAATATAAACTGCCAATCCAATTCATCAGCCCCATATCATGGTAGAGCGGCAGCCAACTTACGACTACATCCGTTGATTTGACTGGAATTCCCTCGCCCAGTGCATGAATATTCGCCAGAATATTGCGGTGGGTGAGTAAAACTCCTTTGGGATCGCCCGTACTGCCGGAAGTATATTGAATCAGTGCCGGAGCATCTGGTTGAATAGATAACGTGGGTAGCGTTCCCGTAGAAATTTGTAGATTTTCTGCTGTAGTAACTTCAATTAAGCTGGGTACAAAATTACTTAAAATACGACTGAGTAATTCCGCTTGCGCAAACGTAATTAAAATTCTAGCTTGGGCATTTTGCAGAATTTTAGCTTCGCGCTGGGCATATTCTTCAATTCGATCGGGTCGAAAAGGGGGATAGATAGGTACGGGAATAGCACCTACAAGTAAGATGCCTAGGAATGAGTAAAAAAAAGTTTCATCCGTTGGAAGCATAATAGCAATAGTTTCTCCAGGTTGTATTCCACGTTTCAGTAAACCGCGCGCAATATTTTGGGCTCTGGCATAGACTTGGCCATAAGTGATGACTTGTTCAGTTCCATGCTCGTTTTGCAGATATATATGTGGACGCATTGGAGTTTTATTGGCGTAGAACTCTATTACCTCGGTAAGCGTAGTTGCGGCTGATAAATCATATGTTATTTCTTCGATAGCAGAGGTATATTGTTGATCAAAACTCACTGTTGGCGATGCGTTTGCGATAACCTTAACCAAATCACGCAAGGTTCTGGCCTGCATCATCGTACTTTCTGGTAATTGAATTGAGAACTGTTTTTCGATGCGATGAAAAAGTTCCACTTTACCCAAACTATCTATTCCTAAAGTACGGTCTAGATCAGCATCTAGCGTTATGCTTTGAATGGCGCGTTGTGCTTCCAGTTCCAATAAAAAATCATGTACTAAGGAAATCAATTGTGATTCTATTTGCTTTTGTTCCATATTCATTTATTCCGGCAGATGTTTGGAGGCATGATCCAAACGACTTAAGAGTTTATTCCTGGTTTCTATATTAATTTTTTCCGTATGCCATAAACGGAGCAGTTCACTGCGTTCAACCTCAATGATTTGTGAGAGTAGAAATACTTCATCTTTCACTTCTAGCATTTCATCATGGGCTATATTATCATTGTGATTTTTAATTCGAATACTAAGCTTGTTTTTAAGCATCCGGTACTCACTAATATACAATTTTACCTCATCGCTTAATTTAGGATTATCGGCAACTTGTTTATGATATTCTAACAGCCAACGCAGTACCCCTTTAGCCATTACTAAGCGCGCTGCAAGTTCCGACAGATGCTCATCATTTTCTTCCATTTCACCATATTTCTTGGCACCTAGCATTTTAAGGAGCCATGGCAGTGTTAATCCCTGGAGCACGAATGTTGCAGCAATAACGCTAAATGCTAGAAAAATAATTAAATCACGCGGATCAGTTCCATTAATTAAAAATGGTAAACCTGGAATTGCCAATGCGGCTGCTAAGGTAATACTACCTCGCATACCTGCCCAGGAAATAATAAAAGGAAATTGCCATCGAGGGTAAGGATCCCTTTTTTGAATAGAAGGAAACAAGTATCGAGGTAAAAAATAAACAAAAACAAATACCCAAATAAATCTTCCCAAAATCACTGTTGCAATAATGGCGGTGCTATAGAGTAA
>JBIOEC010000189.1:0-2905 GCA_044445645.1 Gammaproteobacteria bacterium
ACAAAGTACAATGCCTAATATGAACCACCCTCATCCGCCCTGTCGGGCACCTTCTCCCGCCAGCGGGCGAAGGGACTCCGTCAGGAATAATGGTAGAATCATTAGAGCGGCATTTGCCAACCTTTTCACCCAGCCTATAATGGTGAATTACAAAGTCTTCTACTTGACTAATTTACTACCTCGTCTGGCAGTATGGAATTACAGATGTGCCCTAATGCCTCCGATCTGGTTTCTTTTCATTTTTGAGAGCTCATTTTCAGCATGTTCCCCAAAAAGACTGAAGCGTGTGAGCGTGTTCGTTGCCCATAACCTATGTGTGGCCGGTTCACACATGCTGTCATTTGCTTTGAATACTGCAGGTGCTTTATCGTTTAGTATTTGATTGGCATCACTCAGTTCTTGTTTATTCACCGCGTATATTGTTTCAATAATAGGAATTTGCGTTGGGTGAATGGCCGTTTTTCCGCACAGCCCATGAAGGAGATCTAATCTTACCTCTTCTCTTAAAACTGCTTCATTTTTCAAAACTTCAAAAACAGGTGCAGACAGGGAAAATCCACTTGGAATAAAGATACCAGCAAGATGGGAAATCAGCTTGCCGACAGCGGTATCGTAAATGGTTCGATTTGGATCGCGCCGAACACGCAAGCAACTGAGCAGGTCATTTCCCCCTATACGAAGACATAGGATCCGTTTTTTTGTGTTCTCACGCAGCAGCATATCCCTAAGTTCGATCATTTTATTTGAATTGAAAACCTCCGCTGTTTCTAGTGTTGGCATCAGCATAAAATTATCTTTGTCGTTGATCATTGTCAGATAGGTGTCCAGATTGCTTGCTGTCAACTTAGGAAGGACAAACCCATGGATTTTTTCGATACCAGGGAGTTGCAGACAAATTTTCATGATTTCCGGATTTCGTACACGGATAAAACGCAAGGGCCCAGAGAACGTGAGGCTATCATAGGCCTTTAAATTTGGAAGAAAATGTTTAAGATTGTTAATAGCAGCAGGAAGCTCATCTTCCCGGACTGAGTCTTCAGTGCAGTAAATGACGGATCGTAATTCTGGCCATTTAGTGCCAGCGCTTATTTCTAATAAATTTTCAATAGGACGTGTGGCAGGAACATAAAGTGCTGCGCCAAGTTGACATGCTGTAATTTTCATTTAAACCTCCATAAGTTTTCTAAGATTATAACGATATAGTGAAAAGTTAGAAGTACGCACAAATTTGTAATATAGTTACACATTTGTTACCTAGGTAGATGATCGTGAAGAATAAGAAGTTCAAAATGGAACCATTTTATGGCTGTCCTATCGAGGCTGCTTTGGACGTTATAGGTAATAAATGGAAGGGTGTTATACTGTACCATTTAATGAAAGAAACAAAACGATTCAATGAGTTAAGGCATCTTATTCCAAATGTTAGTCAACGGATTTTAACACTTCAACTTAGAGAATTAGAGCACGATAATATAATTACTCGCAAGATATATGCCGAGGTTCCACCGAAAGTTGAATATTCGCTTACAGAATTAGGCCAAAATTTAAAAAACATCCTGGCTGCATTGGAAGAGTGGGGAGGACAAGTTATGAAACAAGCAGATGGTAGCGGACTAGGGTCTGTCGTCAATTCACTCGCATGAGTGCTAACTTTTTGTAATGGCATTATGTGTATATAAATTTCAATTAAGTTCTTTTTTATTTGAAATGTTCGTTATTTAGTCTAAGCTTACAGTAGAAGGATACTTACTATAGGGAAATAATATGGATAAGTTTACTGTAAGAGCAGTCACGTTGGTGCAGTTTCTATTGGTTTTAGTGCTTGCTTTGTTGGTAAATACTACTTACTCGGCGGGAAATACCTTTGTTTTTAACCCCAATACACTGTCCTGGAAGGCCATCAATGCCAATGGTGAGGTAGTACGAACTGGCAAAGGATCCGGCGGGAGGCATTATTGTCCTGATATACATCGTGGTTGCAAAACACCTTCAGGTGTTTATCATGTCATTAGCAAAGGAGCAGCAAGCTGTCGTTCTAGTCGTTTCCCAGTAGGGCGTGGTGGGGCGCCGATGCCTTATTGCATGTTTTTTAGCAAGTATTACGCCATTCACGGTTCATATGAAGTGCCTCATTATAATGCCAGTCATGGATGTATCCGGGTGATACCTAGTGATGCCAATTGGTTAAGTCATCATTTTATTAAAATAGGAACCAAGGTGGTTATTAAGCCTTATTAGATTGATAAGGATATCGGCTGAGGCTTGTTATACTGCGCGCAATGGCGCGCTAATTTTTTAATTGTTTTCGATAGAACTTAATATATACCCATCCACGGATGGGTTTTCAGGTTTTATGCGACCCACCCGAAATCCTAGCCAGGCTTGAAATTAGTTAGAAGAAGTGCACTGAATTCAGACAGGTTCCTGTCTGGATTATTCGTCATCATCCATGCTGAATGAAGATCCGCAGCCACAAGTTGTTTTAGCGTTTGGATTGCGAATGACAAATTGCTCGCCCTGAATTCCTTGAATGTAGTCAATTTCCGCATTTTCTAAATAAGGGTAACTCATGGCATCAATTAGAAGTTTGACGTGAGATTCTTTATCTGAGCATTGTTGCTCAATTATGGTGTCATCATCACTGATTAATTCATCAAAGCTAAATCCATATTGAAATCCAGAGCAACCACCTCCAGTGATGGACACACGTAAGTTGAGGTTTGCATTGTCTTCCTCTTTAATTAATTCTGCCACTTTATCCGCTGCACTTACGGAAAAGTGGATGTCACTTGTAGTTGAAGAGATATCAATAGCAGCCATGGCCAACTCCGGTTTTTTGTATACGCATCTAATTATGTTAATTATAATAGATATTACATAAATTATCTAATTATTTGTTCAATAG
>JBIOEC010000190.1:0-2903 GCA_044445645.1 Gammaproteobacteria bacterium
GTCCGTTTTTCCAGGATCAGCGGTATAAGTAAGGAAATTCACAATATCATATACCATGCTGTCAAATTCGGCCGGTGTTAATTTACCGCCAGTAGCAGGTTCTATTCCAACTACTATTTGCTCCTGGATACTGGCCGCCCCATCCATATTCACATCCAGCGTTTTATACACAGGCTTTTGTTCCCCTTGCAAGGTACCTAAAATATTAGGCATTGCAGTGCCAGGAAAAACTAAATTATTCACTCCCCATGGCGCAGCAGGATCTAAATAGAATGATCTCAAAAAGCCATAAATCCATTCTGGCCCACGTAAACGTGATTCTAAAGTTAAATCGGGAGGAAACACGCCAAACCATTTTTTAGCATCTGCGGGTGTCATAGCAACATTTAAAGTATCAGCAACTTTTTGCGAGCCGAAAATCAAATTTTTCTTAAGCTGATCTTCCAAAATATTGCCTTGTGCATCGGTAATACCCGTATCTTTTGCTAAACGGTTAAAGCGTATGTATTCCAATGAATGGCAACCGCTACAATAGTTCATAAAATATTTGGCGCCACGTTGCAAAGATCCTTGGTCCTTAGGGTTCATTTCCGGTGCAACGATATCAATGCCGCTACTTGCTGCATATAAATTAGCAGCGAATACCATGCTGACAACGATTGATAATTGGCCCAGTAATTTTATCAAATTTGCATACATTTTGAACATCCCAAATTTCTCCAACATTTTCCTTAATCCATTAAATCACAATTTTAAGTCACTCGTTCAGGTACCGCTTTGGTTTTATCCCACTTGGTATACCATGGCATCAATAAAAAGAATGCAAAATAAATGACTGAGAACAATTGTGCAAATAAGGTACGAACAGCTGTAGGTTCTTGAGTACCTAAATATCCTAACCCAAAGAAGCTCACCACAAATATGGCAAGAATACTTTTATATAATACCCCACGATAACGAATGGATTTTACCCGTCCGCGATCTAACCAAGGCAGTGCAAATAGGATGGCAATCGAGGCACCCATCGCCATTACTCCCATTAATTTATTGGGAACTGCACGCAAAATTGAATAATAAGGGGTTAAATACCATAAAGGTGCGATGTGCTCTGGTGTTTTTAATGCATTCGCCGGTTCAAAATTAGGCGCTTCAATAAAGTAACCACCACCTTCAGGGAAGAAGAACATAATTAAAAAGAAAACAAAGAAAAACACACCCAGACCCCATAAATCTTTCACCGTGTAATAAGGATGAAATGGAATACCATCCAGAGGGTGACCTTGCGCATTTTTATGATTTTTAATTTCAATCCCATCTGGGTTATTAGATCCCACTTTGTGTAATGCGACAATGTGTAAAAATATCAGGCCAATCAATACTAATGGCACAGCTATCACATGCAAAGCAAAGAATCGATTCAGTGTCACTTCTGAAATAGTGAAGTCTCCGCGAATCCAAGTGGCAAGCTCATTACCAATAAATGGGATGGCGCCAAATAAAGAGGTAATAACCTGGGCTCCCCAGAAAGACATTTGTCCCCACGGTAACAAATAGCCAAAGAAAGCTTCCGCCATTAATACCAAGAAAATAAACACCCCAATAATCCATACTAATTCACGTGGTTTCCGGAACGAGCCATATAATAACCCACGAAACATGTGTAAATAGATAACCACGAAAAATGCCGAAGCTCCAGTGGTATGGGCATAACGGATGATCCAGCCGTAATTGACATCACGCATAATATATTCAATAGAATCAAATGCGCGCTCACTACTAGGCACATAGTTCATCGTTAACCAAATACCGGTTAAGATTTGAATAACCAAAACGACTAAGGCTAAAGAACCAAAGAAATACCAAAAATTAAAATTCTTAGGTGCGTAGTACTCTGCAATATGCTCATTCCAAGTTTTTAGCAGTGGGAAACGAGCATCAACCCATCCAAGAAGACCTTTTGCTTTAGAACTCATGCTGGGGCTCCTCCTTTAGCGTCTTCATCCACTCCAATAATCACTTGGGTATCTGCAAGATATTTATATGGTGGTATCTCTAAATTAGTTGGAGCAGGCACACCTTTATACACACGTCCGGCCATGTCAAACTTAGAACCATGACAGGGGCAGAAAAATCCACCTGGCCAAGTCGCATCCACACTACCTGGCTGAGGACGATAGGTTGGAACGCATCCTAGATGCGTACAAATACCGATAGCCACAAAGTATTCGGGTTTTATCGAGCGTGATTCATTCTGACAGTATTTAGGCTGCTGATCGACTAGTGAGTTCGGATCGCGTAATTCATTATCTAATTTAGGCAATTCAGCCAACATTTGGTCTGTTCTGCGCACAATCCATACTGGTTTGCCGCGCCATTCTATGGTGATCTGTTCGCCAGCATTCAGCTTACTAATATCCACTTCAACTGGAGCACCTGCAGCTTCAGCTTTGGCACTGGGGCGCCAGGATGCCAGGAAAGGGACTGCAATATAGGCAGCGCCAATTCCGCCAATTACCGTAGTAGCGGCTGTTAAAAACCGGCGACGTTCTACGTTGATACCGTCCTTACTCATACTAAGTACTCTCCTTTTGCAACACAACTAACTTCATATAGGCTTAATACATAAAAATTGTTCAGCATTATAATATTTTAAGACCTGATTTAGCAAGGAAAAAGAAACAATTTTCGCTATAGTTCCCACTCTACTTGGAATGACAGTTGTTAAACTGAGAAGGTCTATCCTAGAAAAGGATGTTACGTGTAAAAGATGAGAAAGTGATTTTGATTAACTATCGCCCGACAGGCTAAAAAAAGCCTGCCGAGGAAAGATTTGAGATTAACGTTTAGAGTACTGCTCAGCTTTACGCGCTTTTTTGAGGCCGAACTTTTTACGTTCGGTTTCA
>JBIOEC010000191.1:0-2892 GCA_044445645.1 Gammaproteobacteria bacterium
GACCTGAATACACCTGTTTTATTATCTGCTAATCGACACTTACATAATTTTTTGGTGAATGGGGTGCCTGTAGAATATCAAAAAGGCGGTGAAACTCTCGGTGATTTTGTACGACTATGTGACTTTACCACACCTTTGGAAAACGAATGGCTAGCTATTAATCAGTTTTCAATTAAAGGTGAAAAACAAACCCGCCGACCTGACATTATACTTTTTATAAATGGTTTGCCACTAGTCTTAATTGAATTAAAAAACCCCGCTGATGAAAACGCCGATATTTGGAAAGCATTCAACCAAATTCAAACCTATAAAGATCAAGTACCTGATATTTTCCAATACAACGAAATATTGATTATTTCGGATGGTAGCGATGCTCGCATGGGCTCACTTTCAGCTGATGCAGAGCGCTTTATGTCCTGGCGAACGATTGATGGAATAACACTAGATCCTCTTGGGCAATTCGGAGAATTAGAAACATTAACTCGCGGAATACTCACTCCTACTTATTTATTAGATTACCTCCAATTCTTCATCTTGTTTGAAGATGATGGCAAGCTTGTTAAAAAAATAGCGGGATATCATCAATTTCATGCCGTGCGTGCTGCTATTCAACAAGTTATTACGGCCTCACGGCCAGAGGGGAGTAAAAAAGGCGGTGTGGTATGGCATACACAAGGTAGCGGGAAAAGTATTACTATGACGTGCTTTGCTGCACGCGTCATGCGCGAAATTCATATGGAGAATCCTACCATTGTTGTGATAACCGACCGCAATGATTTAGATGGCCAATTATTCGGTGTCTTTTCACTTTCTCAAGATTTATTGCGTGAAGAACCTGTGCAGGCAGAAACACGACAAGACTTACGTGCCAAATTAAATAACCGTCCTTCTGGTGGGATCGTCTTTGCAACTATTCAAAAATTCATGCTAGGAGAAGATGAAGATACTTTTCCTGTTTTATCTGACAGGCGAAACATCGTCGTGATTGCGGATGAGGCACATCGCACTCAATATGGATTTAATGCAGAACTCAAAGGCAAATCAGGCCAAGAAAAATATACAGTGGGTTATGCACAACATTTACGTGATGCATTACCTAATGCCACTTTTGTGGCATTTACTGGTACACCTGTTTCAACTGAAGACCGTGATACTCGCGCTGTCTTTGGTAATTACATCCACATTTATGATATGCAACAAGCACAAGAGGATGGCGCAACAGTCGCTCTCTACTACGAATCACGTCTTGCAAAATTATCTCTTAACGAGAATGAAATTCCTACGCTTGACGAAGATGTTGATGAATTGGCAGAGGATGAAGAAGAAAGCGAACAAGCCAAACTTAAATCACGCTGGGCCGCATTAGAAAAAATAGTAGGTGCAGAGCCGCGCATTAAAAAAGTAGCCGCTGATTTGATTGCACATTTTGAAGAGCGGAGTAAAGCACAAACGGGAAAAGCCATGATTGTGGGCATGAGCAGGGAAATTTGCGTACATCTTTACAATGAAATAATTGCACTGTGTCCTGATTGGCACAATGCAGATCCAGCAAAAGGTGTAATTAAAGTGGTTATGACCGGTTCTGCCAGTGATAAACCACTATTACGCCCCCATATTTATTCCAAGCAAATACGAAAAGATTTAGAAAAACGTTTCAAAGATGAAAAAGATGAACTCCGTTTAGTGATAGTACGTGATATGTGGTTAACTGGTTTTGATGTCCCCTGTGCCCATACGCTCTATGTTGATAAACCCATGAAAAGTCATAACCTCATGCAGGCCATCGCACGAGTAAACCGTGTATTTAAAGATAAACAAGGTGGGTTGATAGTAGACTATATCGGCATTGCAAATGATTTAAAGAAAGCATTAAAAGAGTACACAGCAAGCCAAGGTCGCGGTAGACCCACTGTGGATGCGCACGAAGCGTATGCGATATTAGAAGAAAAACTCGATATTTTGCACGGGATACTGCATGGATTTGATTATAGTAACTTCCTAACCTCAGGACACAGTTTGCTGGCAAAAGCTGCCAATCATGTTTTAGGGATACAGGATGGTAAAAAACGTTTTGCTGACACTGCACTTGCTATGTCGAAAGCCTTTACCTTGTGCTGCACTTTAGATGAGGCAAAAGCAGTACGCGAAGAAGTCGCATTTATGCAAGCGATAAAAGTAATACTCACCAAGCGTGACATAAGCGCAAAAAAACGTACGGATGAGGAACGCGAACTTGCTATCCGACAAATTATAAGCTCTGCTGTGGTATCCGAGGAAGTGGTTGATATTTTTGATGCGGTGGGATTAGATAAACCTAACATTGGCATTCTTGATGAAGCATTTCTCGCGGAAGTACGTAACTTACCTGAAAAGAATTTGGCAGTTGAGCTATTAGAACGTCTGCTTGAGGGTGAAATTAAAACACGTTTTGCCACAAACGTAGTGCAGGAGAAAAAATTCTCAGAGTTATTGGTAAACACCATTAAACGCTATCAAAACCGTGCCATTGAAACCGCACAAGTCATGGAAGAACTGTGTGACATGGCCAAGAAATTCCAAGAAGCCATTCAGCGTGGTGAGTCTGCGGGACTTAACGAATCTGAATTAGCGTTCTATGATGCGCTCGCTAATAACGAAGCTTCTGTTAAAGAATTGGGAGATGAAACACTAAAAAAAATTGCGCTGGAGCTTACGGAAAATCTTCGTAAAAGTGTCAGTGTAGATTGGTCTGTAAGAGACAATGTACGTGCAAAATTACGATTGATGGTTAAAAGAATTTTACGTAAATATAAATATCCTCCTGACAAACAGGAAGCAGCGATTGAATTAGTGCTAAAACAAGCAGAGACATTAAGTGCAGTTTGGGCTTAATACAACAGTTCTCGACTAAAC
>JBIOEC010000192.1:0-2877 GCA_044445645.1 Gammaproteobacteria bacterium
ATATGACACCAGTGATGACAAAAATGTACAAAATAGTTATCAACAAGCGGTGCAAGAAGGAGCCGATTTAGTGGTCGGGCCACTCACCAAAAGCGGAGTGGAACAAATCAATTCACTAAAAAGTTTGCCGGTACCGGTGATAAGTTTAAATTATTCACAAGCTTCTAATCATCATATCTCAGATCTGTACGAATTTGGTTTAGCGCCAGAAGATGAAGCACGCCAAGCAGCGCGCGCTGCACTACAAACAGGTCAGCAACGTGCACTCGTGTTAGTACAAGCAGATGAATGGGGCGGTCGTGTAAGTCGCGCTTTTATTGATGAATGGTATCGCTTAGGTGGGCAAACTCCAATTAAAGTTGTTTTTTCACCCAGCGACAATATAAACAACGTGGTACGCCAAGCATTAAAGATCCAATTATCTTCTGCGCAAAAGGAACGGCTCACCACTCAGCCAAAACGTAGACAAGATATTGATATGATATTCCTAGCGGCTCAAGCTAACGT
Source organism: Gammaproteobacteria bacterium (assembly GCA_044445645.1). Taxonomy (GTDB): domain Bacteria; phylum Pseudomonadota; class Gammaproteobacteria; order JBIOEC01; family JBIOEC01; genus JBIOEC01. Next base: position 508 of record JBIOEC010000192.1, read on the forward strand.
GGCACGCCAAATCAAACCCCTATTAGATTTTTATTATGCGAATGATTTACCTGTGTACGGTACTTCTAGCATTTATGCATTACCTCCTAATCCTAGTTTAGATCGCGATCTAAACGGAGTTTATGTATGTGATATGCCCTGGCTACTGTCACCGCAATCCGCAGAACCTCGTTTGCATGCCACCATTGATGAATTATGGCCTGGCACTGCAGAAACCTACGCACGCTTTTTTGCCTTGGGAATTGATGCTTTTAATTTAAGCATACATTTATCGCAACTCAAGGGCCAACCTTTACCTGGAGTGACCGGGCAATTGTATTTGACGAATGATGGACGTGTTGAACGCCAAGTGCAATGCGCAAAATTCAGCAATGGAACACCAAGATAATGCTACATCTAAACAGAAATTGGGTTATCATGCTGAAAACCACGTCTGCCATTATCTGCAAAAAGCAGGCCTGACTTTGCTAATGCGTAATTTTCGTTGTAAGCAGGGTGAGATTGATTTAATCATGCGCGAAAATGATACGATAATTTTTGTTGAAGTTCGTTATCGTCATAATCACCAGTATGGAAGTGCCGTAGAATCGATTACTGTATCTAAACAAAATCGGATTCGACGTGCAGCGCAAATTTATCTGCAACGGTATGATCCCGATGAACGCTTTTTTTGGCGTTATGATTGGGCAGGAGTGAGCACTTTGCCTAATGGAAAATTTGCTGTGGAATGGATCCCAAACGCTTGGGAAGAGGATTATTAAAAACATGAGCACATTACAACTTATTCACGATGCCTTTACGGAAAACATGCAAACGCATATTGCTTCGGCAGAAGTCTTACCTCCGGTAATCGAACAAGCTAGCCGTGCTATCGTTGCCTGTTTATTAGAAGGCCATAAAATCTTATGCTGCGGGAATGGCGGTTCTGCCGGTGATGCATTACATTTTGCCTCTGAAATGTTGAATCGCTTTGAGCGTGAACGTCCCAGTTTGCCTGCCTTAGCACTTAATTCAGATATTAATACTATTACCGCCATTGCCAATGATTATAGTTTTAATGAAATTTACGCCAAACAAATCCGCGGCTTAGGTCAAACAGGTGATATATTGCTAGCCATTTCTACTAGTGGTAATTCTGAGAATATAGTGCAAGCTGCATTAGCGGCACAACAATTAAATATGCGAGTCATCGCATTAACCGGAAAAAATGGTGGAACGATTAGCGAAATTCTCCAAGCCAACGATTTAGAGTTACGCGTGCCTGCTGAACGCACTTGCCGCATTCAAGAAATGCATTTGTTAATTATTCACTGCTTGTGTGATTTAATCGATGAACAGTTATTCGGGACAGGTGCATGAAAAAATTCATTGGTGTTTTCTTCTGTATTTTTCTAAGTACGGTGCTATTAACCAGCTGCATGTTCACCGACCGCCGTGGCGTCAGCACGGTTTGGTCTGATGATGAAATCAGCGAAAAAATTTATTATGACATCTCGCGCAGTCTAGCAGAAAATGACATCAGTCATATTAATATTGATACTTATAATCATAAAGTGCTGCTAACCGGTCAAGTGCCGAATGCCGGCGTTAAAGATCAGTTAGCACAACTGGCCAATAACACACAAAATGTACAAAAAATTTATAATGAAGTGACTATTGGACCCACTACCGGCTTAACGCAACGCTCGCATGACACATGGATAACCACCCATGTCAAAAGCTTGATGACCGCCAGCAATAACAATGGTCTAATGGGCGTAAAAGTAACCACGGAAAACAATGTCGTATATTTAATGGGTTTAGTCACACCTGAAGAAGCTGAACTTGCCACAGAAAAAGCTCGCTCAGTGAAAGGTGTTAAAGAGGTAGTGAAATTGTTCGACTTTGTAAATTAACCAGGCATATATGCAAACCACCCTCACCTACCAACTCCAAAATCTTCTCGGTCAAGAAAACGTATTAATCGATCCGGCAGAATGCCTGGCATATAGTTATGACAATAGTCGTCAACAAGTATTACCCATAGCGGTAGTATTTGCCGAGAGTCATGAGCAAGTCGTACAAACTGTAAAATGGTGTTATGCCAACCATATTCCCGTTACTGCACGCGGAAGAGGCACAGGCACACCAGGCGGCAGTGTGCCACTCAGCAATGGAATAGTATTAAGCCTAGAACGCATGCAAAAAATCCTTGAAGTTCATCCCGATGATCGCTACATAATAGCGCAAGCCGGCGTGATTAACCAAGATCTACAAAAAGTGGCAGGTGAACATGGCTTCTTTTGGCCACCCGATCCCACCAGTATGGGCTATTGTACCATCGGAGGAAATTTAGCTTATAACTCTGCGGGTCCACGCGCTATAAAATAT
>JBIOEC010000193.1:0-2872 GCA_044445645.1 Gammaproteobacteria bacterium
CGGCCACTGGCGGGCGCATTGTGCTGGTTGTCATGCTGGTCAGGGTTATATTCAACTCGGTTTTTAGACGCGCCATCAATTTAAATTATAACAATAAAACGCCCCTGTTCTATAGCAACACAGGCGTCACAGACTAGGCAGGGCTCGGAGCTAATACCCTGTTCGCAATTTAGTGCTTTGGCTAGAATGCGAGCAACGCTGGTTTTGCCCACACCGCGTGTTCCAGTAAACAAATAGGCATGATGTAAACGCTGTTGATTCAGCGCATTGATTAAGGCCTTATTAACAGGTTCTTGGCCAAGCATTTGAGAAAACGTGCGTGGTCGCCATTTACGGGCAAGTGCCAGATAACTCATACAATGTTTCACATTTGGGTGGCGGCTCTAAGAGCCACACCCCGGCGCCCGAATCAATCGTTACCGCTGCTCCCTTCCGGGCCTGACGGGGTTCACAATCTATCGTCGCGAGGGGACCAATAAAGCCACCATAGCTGAATAGCGAAGAGTATCAAAAATAATTGGATATGGCCATAGCTAGGAGCTAATTTATTACAAAGATCAACAAACCTTTATTTATGACTGTGCACAAAAACACCATCCCAATCTTCTACAGGAGGGTTGGTTTTGAATTCTTCAATGCGGTGAAGATACAACTGATACAAATACGTATCTGGGTGATTCTGTTTAAGCGTTGCAAAGGCCTCTTCGGCTAAATTCCAATTTTGTGTATAATATTGCTCTAAAGCCTTGGAGTACTCTTCTAGTTCAACAAGAAATTCAGGTGAGGCGTCTGATACGAGACCCAATGGTTGATAGATTGTCAAAGCAGTTTTACGCCCCTTAACAGCGACCTTATCTACAGCCTGCCAGAGGATAAGGTCCTGACCTAATCGCGTTGCATCATTTACTAAAATATTTACATGATAGAATTTAGTTAGATCTTGCAGTCTAGACGCTAAATTAACGGTATCACCCAGTACGGTATAAGCACGTCGAAATTCAGAGCCCATATCGCCAACATTCATTAAACCAGTAGATAAGCCTACGCCAATATTTACGGAAGGTAAATTATTCGCAATCATTCGTTCATTGATTTCAGGGAGTTTCACAAAAATTTCAAGGGATGCCAGTATGGCATGGTATGCATGATCCTGGTCTTCCAAAGGAGCGCCCCAAAAAGCCACAACCATGTCCCCCACGTATTTATCAATAGTGCCTCTATGTCTGAAAATAATTTCTGTGATGGGAGTGAAGAACGTATTTAATAGATTCTTTACACTGCTAGCATCTAGGGTTTCACTGGTATTTGTGAAATTGCGTATGTCAGCAAAAAGAACGGTCATATTTCGTGTTTGTCCTTCCATACTGTATTTATCCGGAAACTCAATAAGTTCCTTAACATAATCTTCTGGGACGTATTGTCCGAATAGTTGGCTTATTTTGCGTTTTTGCAATCGCTCAATAATAAAGGAGTAGGCAAATTGAAAAAGAGCTAAGAATGCAATGAGTACTAATAGAAAGGCTGAAGGGACATATAAATTCTCAAAGCGAAACAAGTAAAAAGCGCCCACTAAAATAGAGGCAAGAGTGGCGCAACTTAGGATTAATTTAATAACAATATTAAGGAAAGAGAGCACTAAGGAAAAAAGTATTCCTGCAAATAGAAAAAATAGTCGACCTTTAAATGTGTGCCAGTCATATTCCCGCGGTATTTCCTGCGACACGATAGCCTGTACAATATTTCCAACCATTTCAACCCCAGGAAATGCCCCTGCAACAGGTGATGTGTGGAGATCGGCAAGAAGGGTAAATGTGGAACCAACTATAGCTATGGCTCCTTGTAACAGTTTAGGGTCAACTTTTCCTCCTAAAATATCGGTTGCAGAATAATAATCAAGGGTACCTGGCGGCCCCCAAAAAGGAATAAGGCTTTGGCCATGCGAGTTGGTAGGTATGTATGAGCCTTGGAGTTGAATGCCATAAAGCGCCTTATCCTGAGTTACAAGTGCCGCTGAATCTACTAAAAGGTAGTTCATGGCTGTAGAAAGCGCCAAGCTAGAATAGATATTATCTTTATAACGTCCTAATAATACGGTACGGCGGACGGCTCCATCAGAATCAGGGAAATTAGTAACAAACCCCCCCTTGGTTGAAGCCTGCAAAAATAAATCAAGGGTTCCTATATAGCTTTGAAACGTATAGATGAGCAAACTAGCAAGTTTAATGGATGTATTAAGAGTATATTGCAGAGGCTGAGGAATGGAACCTTTGGATTCTATATTTTGATTATCAAACAGATAACCTAATATAATATTATGATCAAGCAGGGTCTTTGCAAAGATTTGGTCATTATCCGTTTGCAAGGCAATAGCATTTAGCGAAGTGATTAGATTTTGTAAGTCAATTGCGGGATTAGGAGTCATTGCAAGTAATTTTTTCTTTAACCCTTCAGCGTAATTTATTTCAGCATCCGGCATTACTATATCCATACCTATAGTTACAATGCCAGATTGTTTTAATAGCGTAATTAATTTAGCCATTTTATCTCTAGGCCAAGGCCATCGACCTTCTTTTTGTATGGAATTATCATCGATATCAATGATGACTACTTTAGGATTATGTTGATGGGTGTTTAGATTAAGAGTCACTATCTCATCATATATTTGATAATCCATTTCATTGATATATATAGATAGGAGTGGGATATTGTAAAATTGCAAAATAAAAACGAATGCTGTGCATAATAAGCTTAAAATAACTTCGTTCCGCGTGGTTTTATTCATCGGGTCTACTAAATTGATATTCTAAAGATTAGGAATATTGTTTGTAATATTAATCATAAATCAGAACAAGTTACAAGCCGTAGTGTAGGC
>JBIOEC010000194.1:0-2859 GCA_044445645.1 Gammaproteobacteria bacterium
AACGACTTGCACGGTATCAGGGTTTGCAGATTGCCAAACGGGAGCAGCACAGAGTATTGATGCAGGAATGAAAAGTCCCGTATTTACGATTACCGCTGATCCATCGAATTGGAGTTTGGAAGGTGAAATACGCTACGTCATTCATGATCCGGAACTTGTAGTGGGATCTGAAGTGATCGTAACCTTACAAGAAGGTGCTACAGTACTTGAGCAATGTGTCGCTGAAATAAATCCAGCCCCCACCGGACAAGTACAGTATGATGCACAAGTCGTTGCACTCGATAACAATTCTTGTCAGATAAATCTTATTCGTACCTTAGCGCCAGAACCCAATTCTCCCACCATGCAACTTGTGATTCATAATCAAGTGGGTCGTTCAATAGATACACGCTCTTACACCTATGGGCTCATTGAAAATAAAGTGGAAGTACAATATGGAACATTTAACAGCGCATTTAGTGACATTCCAGTTGCAGAAACGCATACCTCGATACTCAGTGGATTAGATGGGGTAGGGAGTCGCTATCAAAGCATGGTTTACTATACCTTCGATGATTATCGTATGAGTTCCGTTCCCACAGGGTTACAAATTCTATTAAATAACACCCAGAGTGATGATAGTAAGGAGTGGTGTAAAGCCGCGATCACAGGATGGAATGGTGGATATCGTTTATATCAAGCTAGCACTGAGGTGATAGGAGAACCTGCAAATAGTACGTGCATAATTACTATCACAAGCCAAGACAATCCTAGCACTCCAGTTAATTATGGATTTAAAGCTATGAGTAATCTACCCACAGAAGGCAATCGTCAGTGGGAATATTTTACGATTAATAATGAACATTATTTGGCTGCTGCAAATAGCCGTGCACAAAACATTTCCTATATTAAACAAAATATGTTTCGCTTAGATAAAAGCCGCGATGAGTTTGTAGGATTATCTAATTTGGTTGTGGGCTATCGATGTGTAGATGCCTCTTATAAAGACCAATTTAAAGATCATGCTTATTCGTGGCAGTATTTTCAAGTTGATGGTCGTCCACGAATTATTATGGCTAATCATTATAGCTATCCCTATCGTCAAGGCTATGAAGAGCAATGTGATACGGGAGGAAAAGATTATTGGACCAGTTCTTATATATACGATTGGAAAGACGGCCAATTTGATATTGGAGAAAGCTGTTGCGAGTCATTGATGACAGATTCTGCACTTATGTGGGAGTTTTACACAAATAGGGGGCAATCCTATTTAGCAGTGGCTGAGTTAGGAATGACCGGCAAAAGCGGGCTCTCGGTTTATCAATGGCAGAGTGGAAAATTTGTAAAAACCACACAAACACAATTACCTACTAGCAGTACACAGTATGTAGAAGCTTTTACGGTTGCGGATCAAACCTATGTTGTAAGAAGTCCAGGTGGTGAAAATCAAGATGCAGAAATTTATAGCATTGCAGCGGATGGGCAATGGGTATTGCATCAAAATAAAAATAGCACTCCTGGATATGCATTAGCACCCACAGGTTTTGTAACGCAGTCGCGCGTCTTTAGTGTTGGAAGTGAGACATTTTTATGGTTAGGGTTCGATCCCAATCGCAGTACAGGCGACAGTTGGATTTATCATTGGAAATATATTCCTGAATTACAAAAATCATTATTTGTTCATTATCAAAGTTTACCTGAAAACTTTAAAAATGCTCAGGCTTTCTCACCGTTTATGGCGGGAAAAAATCTTTTAATTGCTGTGAGTTTTGGCAATCAAGGCGTTGTGGCTTATCACTGGAATTCAATTCTCCAACAAATGGAAGTGCAGGCAGCATATTCAGTTTGGTCTGCGGGAAGCGCGGTTTCTGGTCTCACTGCATTTAGTGTGGGCGATGTACCTTATTTAGCTTTAGCAGTTTATCAAGATCAAAACAACCAGGTACAAACGGGGTCACCCGTGCTGCGATGGCAAATTAGTCAATAAAACAAGGGCAAATGAATAGCTATTTTTTAGGAGTATGAAGTATGAAATGGTGGACGAGTGTAAGTGATGAAGAACAACGACCTTTTCTTAAAGGTCAGCAAACTATTCAAGAAGAGGGAGCAGAAGTTGAGGCAAGCTCAACCGGATGGGTGCATTGGGCTTATGCAGGTGTATTTGGTCGTAAAGGGTGGTTAAGCAGTGCGCCCATTTTTCCGGGTCCCAATTTACCTTCTACGTGGGAAGGTAGTAAAACCGAATGGGCCTATTTTGGTTTTCGTGATGCTGTGCAAAAAACACTAGGTTTTTTTGCTTCACAATCAATGAGCTCAACGGCGTTATATCATCTTAATAAAGAGTTCTCAGCGCCCCCGAGCCAGCAGTTTGATATACGCTATGTATTAACACAACAAACACAGTTGGATTTTAGTTTTTTTTCACAATGCAAAAATCTATCAGTGAAAATGCCAACAAGTATTTTTTGGTTAATTTTAGTGCCTGTTATTTCACGTGCATTACTATTCTTTGTTTCTTATAGCTTGAGCTCAGATACTAAGGCCAGAACTACTGAAGCATTTTCTGAAGTCAATTCATGGAAAGAGTGTTTAAAACTCTATGGCTTACAAGCTGTAGAAGTGTTACTCGCCAATGTGCTGGTCAACTGGGCGGCATTATCAATGGGTTCTTCTGAAGAAGCTGTTTTAAATGATCCCACTTTAAACAACGGCCTGAAAGTAGCTGTGGCAATAGGTTTAAATTTTATTCGCACCGGAGTGGAGAAAGTATTAACCACTGAGCCGGTTAAAGAAGGCTGGGAAAAAGCTAAGGCTTCTTTTCATGAAAAAGGGTTTTTCGGGAGTGTCTTTAGGCGATGTAGCCAAAAAGCTGCAGATCAA
>JBIOEC010000195.1:0-2852 GCA_044445645.1 Gammaproteobacteria bacterium
CATATGAATTATAAGCAATCAAATCCACTATATTGGGAACAGAATAGGTAATATATGTGGTTTAATTGATTAGTTAGCATTCTAATGTGAGAATATCTGCCTGTCAATAAACTAAAGATGCAAACTTAGCTTGAAATATCATGTGGTTACCTGTTATATTATGCAGTTTGGTTGAAAGCAGAACTAGGCGCGTAGCTCAGTGGTAGAGCATCACCTTGACATGGTGGTGGTCGGTGGTTCGATCCCACTCGCGCCTACCATAATAGAGAATTTTAAATATGCCCATAATTACACTGCCAGATGGCAGTACACGACAATTTGAACAACCACTTACGGTAGCGGAACTCGCTAACTCAATTGCTAAAAGCTTAGGCCAAGCAGCTCTAGCTGGGAAAGTGGATGGTAAATTGGTCGATACCAGCTATCTATTGGAGCATGATGCTAATGTGGCAGTAATCACGGCTAAAGATGCAAATGGGCTGGAAGTACTGAGACATTCAAGTGCACATTTGTTGGCACATGCCGTAAAGCGTTTATATCCTGAGGCCCAGGTAACGATTGGCCCAGTAGTTGAAGATGGTTTCTTTTATGATTTTTCTTACCCGCAACATCATTTTACTCCAGAAGATTTAGTGGCTATCGAAAATAAAATGCGGGAAATTGTCCAAGCTGATTATCCAGTGCACCGCGAATTAATGCCACGCGATGAAGCCGTAAAATTATTCAAAGCTATGGGCGAGAACTATAAAGCTGAAATCATTGCCAGTATTCCAGCGAATGAAGATATTTCATTGTATCGGCAAGAAGATTTTGTCGATTTGTGCCGTGGCCCGCATGTACCTAGCACCGGTAAACTGAAAGCTTTTAAATTAACCAAATTAGCAGGGGCATATTGGCGCGGGGATCATAATAATGAAATGCTGCAGCGGGTATATGGTACCGCTTGGGCTACTCCAGCTGATTTAGAAACCTATTTACACCGTATTGCAGAAGCAGAGAAACGCGATCACCGTAAATTAGGCAAAGCCTTAGACTTATTCCATTTACAAGAAGAAGCACCTGGCATGGTATTTTGGCATCCTAAAGGCTGGATTATTTGGCAGGTTATTGAACAATATATTCGTGTATTCCAAAAACAGCATGGTTATCTGGAAATCCGCACTCCGCAATTGCTGGATCGTAGTTTGTGGGAGCGTTCTGGGCATTGGGAAAAATTTCATGAGCATATGTTTACGACTTCTTCTGAGAATCGTGAATATGCCGTCAAGCCCATGAGCTGTCCTTGCCATATTCAAGTATTTAACCAAGGTTTGAAAAGTTATCGTGATTTGCCTTTGCGTTTAGCCGAGTTTGGTTGTTGTCACCGGAATGAAACTTCGGGGTCCTTGCATGGTTTAATGCGGGTGCGTAGTATGGTGCAAGATGATGGACATATTTTTTGTACGCCAGAGCAAATATACGCCGAAGCATCCGCATTTATTGACCAAGTTTATCAAGTCTATGCGGAATTTGGTTTCGACAAAATTGAAATAAAAGTGTCTACCCGGCCAGAAAAGCGGGTAGGTTCAGACGAAGTTTGGGATAAGGCTGAAAAATACTTAATGCAGGCCTTGGATGACAAGAGCTTGCCGTGGGACCTGAATCCTGGCGAAGGTGCATTTTATGGCCCAAAAATTGAATTTTCTTTACGTGACAGCCTGCATCGATTATGGCAATGTGGTACATTACAGCTCGATTTTTCATTACCTGAGCGTCTAGGTGCCAGCTATATTGCCGAAGATGGTAATCCAAAAATCCCAGTTATGTTACATAGAGCGGTCTTGGGCACGTTAGAACGTTTTATTGGAATTTTGATTGAAGATTACGCTGGCGCTTTACCTTTGTGGTTGGCACCTGTTCAAGTAGCTGTGTTAACTATTACCGATGGACAAGCTGAGTATGCCAAACAGGTGGCAGATGAGTTGACGGTTGCTGGCTTCAGAGTTGAAGCTGACTTGAGAAATGAGAAGATTGGCTTTAAAATTCGCGAGCATACTTTACAGAAAGCACCTTATTTGGTAGTTCTTGGGGATCGTGAAAAGGAAAGTGGTCAGATAGCCGTGCGCAAACGAGACGGTACGGATTTGGGTAACTGCACAGTAGCGGATTTTATTGAGAACTTACGTCAGGAAAATGCAAAATTGGGCCGACGTTAGAATATTTGTCATCCCGTGCTAATTCTTTAGAATGGCTGCTTGGTATGGCAAAAGTTAATTTATTAGGAGAAGGTAACTTTATTACATGAAAAAAACTGCAGAAAAACGTTTATTATCAATCCGTGATTTAAATGCTTCAGAGGTACGCTTACTCGGTGCTGAAGGGGAGCAAATTGGTGTGGTTTCCGTGGCTGCTGCTGAAGCCACGTTGCAAGAAGCACTAGAGACGACTGGAAAGGATTTAGATTTAGTGGTGATTTCTCCCACTGCGACACCTCCAGTATGTCGCATCATGGACAAGGGCAAGTATTTCTATGAAATGAATAAAAAAGCCCAATTAGCTCGTAAAAAGCAGAAACAAATTCAGATTAAAGAAATTAAATTACGCCCAGTAACAGAAGAGGGCGATTTCCTAGTAAAATTGAATAATGTTAAGCGTTTCTTGGAACATGGTGATAAAGTCAAAATTACCGTTCGTTTCCGTGGTCGTGAACTGTCGCATAACGAACTGGGTATGGAAGTTATGAAGCGCATGGAAAAAGAATTAGGTGATCTCATTACCGTTGAACAAGCCGCGAAAATGGAAGGCCGTCAATTGGTGATGATGGTAGGGCCCAAGAAAAAGAAATAGCAAAATAATTTGCCTCTCCCCTTGAG
>JBIOEC010000196.1:0-2820 GCA_044445645.1 Gammaproteobacteria bacterium
CTCTTCATCATTAAAAAAGGTGATGCTTTCTTTTGCGGCACATAAATTATCCCAAAAAGCTTCACAGGAATCAGCTCCTGGAAATCGCCCGGAAAAACCAATGATTGCAATCCCGTCTTCAAATAAAGGTTTTTTATTCATTTTCTTTTCCTGCGGCGTATTACCTGAGAAGGTATATTAGGTGCAAATAGTCCTTCAATTGCAGGCTTTCCATTTATTATGTTTTCATACACCTGATACACTTGACCAACGGTTCTGACATCAGTTATTGGTACCTCACCACTTGTAAAAGGCTCACACTCGAACTCAATTTCTAATCGAGCAGTCAGTACCGCAACCTCTAGAGAACTGAACCCTAAATCATCGACAATTTTATGGTTTTTTTCGATAACTATTGGGGTTTTTTGATATTCTTGTGCCACATCTTTCACTATCAAAATAACTCGGTCATAAATGGATAATGTATTCATCGGTACTCCTAACAGTTTATTCCACCATCTATAGTAATGATTTGTCCTGTAATAAACTTAGATGCATCAGAAAGTAAATAATTAACACACCCTAAGATATCATCCGTTGTACCGAGTCGACCCAAGGGGGTTCGTCGGATAATTTGCTCTTTTGCTTGCGGCGTTAATACCGCTGACATTGACGTTTCCAAATAACCCGGAGCAATACTATTGATGCGAATGTTTGCTTGCCCTAACTCTCTTGCCAAAGATCGGGTTAATCCATCTATACCTGCTTTAGTAGCACTATAAACAGATAATCCAGAATAGCCATGTTGCCCAACTATGGATGAAATATTAATGATCTGGCCTTTATTTTTTGCTAAAAAATACTTTAATACGCTCCTGATAAAATAAATGCTGCCTTTAAGATTAATATCAATTGAAGCATCGATGTCAGCAATCGGTTGGAGTGATAAAACAGAATCTTTAGCTATTGCTGCATTATTGATGAGTACATCAATCCCTTGCTTCATTTTATAAATTTTGCGAACAAAACGAGCCACCGATTCATAGTCAGATATATCGACTGATTCCCAATAAAATTGGGAGGGATGAGATGCCAGTGTATCCTTTATAAATTGACTCTCATCTCTACTGCAAGTAGCCACAAATTCACCTTGTTGCAGCAGCATTTCAATGAAGGACTGTCCGAGTCCTCGACTGCCACCTGTTAGGATTATTACTTTATTATTCATAATGCCCCTTGATTCATTCGTCTCTTCTTGTGAACAAAATTAATAGGAATCTCATCTACAAAATGAACAAGATGAGGTCCTGCATATTCAGATAAAAACGCACGACAAGTGCGGTTTATTTCTAATTTGATGTCCACCTGACTTACGTGCTCATCTAGCTTCACCAAAGCTTCAACCAAATTACCAATAACCGGATTTTTTACTCCCCGCACTAACACTTCAACCACACCAGGAATGGTTGCAATAATTTTCTCTACATCAAAAGGATTAATTTTGTAACCACCTACATTGACTACTTCATCAATTCTACCTATTAAAAAAGCACGTTCATTTTCAATCTTAATTAAATCCCCGGTCATTAACCAAGTACCTGCATTATTTTTACCCCCTTTATAACCCAGCAAAGAGGATTGCCTTTTTTTAACCATCAACTCGCCTTCATCCGTCAATTTTGCTTGTTTTGAATCAATCCAAGCAGCAGGAAAACCTTCCTTTTTATCCTTAATGACAAAAACAGGGCCTAATTCGGTCGATGCATATATTTGATGTATTTGAGTTGCAGGGAATAGAGTAGTCAGTTTATCAAGTAGCCCCTTATCCGCCGCTTCGCCACCTAATGTAATCACTTCTAAAGGCAATTGAGAGAGTTGATTCACATCACCAATGGATAGGAGTTTTTTCATATAGCTCGGGGTGCAATTGATATAATTGCACTGAAATTGCAGCATATTATTTAAATCGTTTTGCATATTGTTTGGTGCAGAGGCGATAATTCTGCCTTGGGAAAATAAAACTTTAAAAAGTACTTGCAAACCCGCGTAGTGCGTTAGAGGATAGCTGCAAAACCAGGTCTTATTAAAGTGTTTTTTTTGCGCCAAATGATGGCGCAGTGTTGCCAAATTGTGTTTAACACACTTTGGTGTTGCTGTGGTTCCTGATGTGAGTACGCCAATAAATGGTTCCTCAACTGTACAATATTTAGGGTCTTTTAATAGGGGCTCAATAATAAGTTCCTCATTAATACTTTGGATAATCTGGGTAACATCCGGTAAAAGATAAAACGTCTTTTTCTGAGCTGGGGTTAAATAATGATGGCCTAATATCACCTTACTTTGTATATGCAATGCGGTAAGTAATAAACAAAATCCCATGGTATTTGGCTGAATGTCAACAAAAGCAAGATCATTATTTTTCAACCCCTCAAAAATCCTATTAATTTTTTTATATTGTTTATAAGCAGTCGCATAGCTTAGAACCGATTTCCCCAAAATAAACATAACATCGTCACCTTTAGAAATCATCCAGTCTAAAGCGCTTTGTGTTATATTTTGTTGCTTTTTCGAGGTCATTTTAATTGTCACCTATTTTTTTTATGTTCTATCTCGCCCAATGTGTGATCAAATCACAAATTCCTTTTTCTATAAAACTGCAGCGGGTTGAATCATTTACAATACAATGGCTTAGTACAATTATAGACTAAGTTTCAAATAACGTATTATCCTTCCGGTCATTGTGATGATTGGGCAACAGCCCTTATAGTTCATCGAGAAGCTCAATAAAGGTTTTATTTAGATTGGCTTGTAATATATTACAGCTACTAGGGCAATTTATGA
>JBIOEC010000197.1:0-2807 GCA_044445645.1 Gammaproteobacteria bacterium
ACCTTCGATACCTTCGATACCTTCGATACCTTCGATACCTTCGATACCTTCGATACCTTCGATACCTTCGATACCTTCGATACCTTCGATACCTTCGATACCTTGGCACAAGCCGAAAATTTGCAAAAATATGGTTTTGATGAAAAACAGGCTAAAGGTTTGATTGAGGTTATTGCACTGTCCACTAGCAATTTGGCTACTAAGCAAGATATAGAGCAAATAAAGCAGGATATGGAAAGAATAAAATTAGAAACCCGCCTAGAAACCCGTCTAGAAATTCATCAAGAATGTAATAATGTTCGTTGCGAGTTGATTGAATTTAAAGAAGAAACCCGCCGTGAATTTGCTATGTTAGATAAAAAAATTCTAAGAATGACGATTAATTTGGCCACTGTATTAGTGGTGACATTAGGCGTTTATACCTCGTTGCTACAATGGTTATTAAAATAATTGCTTATGCCCTATAGCGCTCTTTTGCTCCAACATTTCCATCATCCTCAATATGCTGGGCGATTAGCTAGCGGGCCTGGCGTTTATGAGGCTCAAGTCTCTATACCCAGCGGTGATCAGGTCAGGCTGGCCATTGCTACGGAAAATTCTCACATTAAAGATATTCGCTACCAAGTGTTTGGTTGTCCTGCGACGATAGCTTGCATGTCATGGGTTGCCACCGAGTTAATCAATCAGGATTTTATGCATGCCAAGCAGGTTACGGCAGCTTCGATACAGGCGGCCCTGAGCTTGCCTGCCCACAAATATCGCTGTGCTTTATTGGCTGAACAAGCATTAGAGAAAGTACTTCAGCAATGGTATAATGCCGGGAAATAAAATATTTTACCAAGGAGCATCATTATGCGCACCCCCGTACGCGTCGCTGTTACCGGAGCAGCTGGACAAATTTGTTATAGCCTAGTATTTCGCATTGCCTCAGGCGCCATGCTTGGCCCCGATCAACCTATTATTCTGAATTTGCTCGAAATTCCCCAAGCCATGAAGACACTTGAAGGCTTGGTTATGGAATTGGAAGATTGTGCATTCCCTTTATTGCGCGGCATTAATTTTACTGACGATCCTAAAGTGGCATTTCGTGACATTGATTATGGTTTATTAGTAGGCGCTCGCCCACGTACAGCCGGTATGGAGCGTTCTGATTTATTGACAGCCAATGCGAATATTTTTAAAGTACAAGGCGCGGCATTAAATGAAGTGGCAAAACGCAATGTTAAGATTTTGGTGGTGGGAAATCCAGCCAATACCAATGCCTTGATTACGCAACATTATGCCCCAGAGATTCCTGCAAAAAATATTCATGCAATGGTGCGTTTGGATCATAATCGTGCTATGGCGCAAATCGCGAAGCAATTAATTTGTCCTGTGAATGAAGTGCGTAACATTACCATTTGGGGAAATCATTCTACTACTCAATACCCCGATGTATTTCATGCGACAGCAGCTGGGAAGTCGGTAATTGATCAAGTAGAACAATCATGGTTAGAAGATACCTTTATTCCTACAATACAAAAACGTGGTGCAGCGGTAATTGCCGCGCGTGGAGCGTCTAGCGCAGCCAGTGCGGGCAATGCAGCACTGGATCATATGCGGAATTGGGCTTTAGGTACTCCGGCGAATGAATGGGTGAGTATGGCCGTGCCTAGTGATGGTAGCTATGGTATTGCACCTGGCGTGGTATTTGGCTACCCCTGCTACTGTGCTAATGGGGAATATCAAATTGTGCCGGATTTAGAGATTAATGAATTTAGCCGCAAGCAAATTAAAGTTACGCATGATGAACTGTTGCAAGAAAAAGAAGCGTTGAGTGAGATGTTGAAATAAAATGAATCGCCTCTCCTCTTGGGGGGCGAGGCAATTCAACGCCGAATTTACGGAAAATATTATGACCCAACAATTTAATCGTGAAAAACTGCAACTTCCAGATAATGCGAACAAACTATTGTTGCATTCTTGTTGTGCACCTTGCTCGGGTGAAGTCATGGAAGCATTGGTGTACTCAGAAATTGATTTTACTATTTTTTTCTACAACCCCAATATTCATCCACGCAAAGAATATGAAATCCGTAAAGAAGAAAATGTACGTTTTGCAGAAAAACATAATATCCCTTTTGTAGATGCCGATTATGATCGAGATGAATGGTTTAAACGTGCGAAAGGTATGGAGTTTGAGCCAGAGCGCGGCATTCGCTGTACCATGTGTTTTGATATGCGTTTTGAACGTACGGCTCTTTATGCGCATGAACATGATTTCCCAGTGATCTGCAGTTCTTTAGGCATTTCACGTTGGAAAAATATGGAGCAAATTAATGACTGCGGTATTCGTGCCGCATCGCATTATCCGGATATAAGCTATTGGACCTATAACTGGCGTAAAAGTGGCGGTAGCGAACGGATGATTAAAATTTCTAAACAAGAAGCCTTCTATCAGCAAGAATATTGTGGCTGTGTTTATTCATTAAGAGACACTAATCGTTGGCGTTTAGAAAGTGGCCGTGAAAAGATTGAGATTGGCAAAAAGTTTTATGGGAAAGAATAAGTGACTATTTAGCTTTTACGGCGACGATCACATGGATAACTGAGGGTGACAAGTTTCTTGAGGTGCAGGTGCAATACGTCCGTCTTGTACCTGTTGTAAAATTTTAACGTAATCCAAGTACGAATCTGAAATTTCCTCTATCATTTTTTCTGCTTCTCTAACCTCTATGGGATTGTGTTTGGAAGGATTTGAAGCGATAGTTTCTAAATGCCTATAAAACTCAGAAATTTTTTCAAAAGTATTTTGTTTACCTTCTACT
>JBIOEC010000198.1:0-2776 GCA_044445645.1 Gammaproteobacteria bacterium
AACATATGCAACATCACTTACCTGGCTACCTAGTCCCACGTTTAGTTCGTGAACAACCAGGCGCCATGTCTAAAGAATGGTTAACTGCGAGTAATTCCCGGTAGCTTTTTGAATAGGGTGACTTATTAGCAGATTAAATAAAAAGCGATTTTTGCTGCAATAACTATTTTGTATAGATTTTACACCTTTCTCCCTAGACAAGTTTAGTAGAATGCATTCTAATACATCTCCCAAATAGTTAACTTACATTCCCAGAATTAGAAGTATTAGGAGTTGATATGGCACTTGCCACGGAACAAGATACATTTGCTATGCAATATGGCGTACATTGGCAACAAGTATTTGAGTTTGAACTTTCTACAGCTGAGCTGAAACCGCTTGGAACTCTTGTCTCTAATTTCGTATTGATCTATGAACAGGAGACATCTCCTGCAGAACTTAACGCCAATACGCTCTATTTCTACCTAGAAAATAATGAGCTTAAATATAAATTTAAAGGTCATGGTGAGAGCAAAGATGGGGTTTTGTTAAACGAAGTGCGTTCTATCCCAGATATGCAACTAGGGGATGAAACCGCGGCTATAAAAGTTGTTTTAAGCAATAAAGGCCATTCCTGGACAACAAATCAAATATCGCTACTTTCTTCTCTTACAGAAAAATGTAGTGGCCACGGGCTTAACCATCGCCCAACAGAGGTACATGAAAAAACAGCTTCTGCCTTTAAATGGCAAGATTTTTTTAATCTAGTGGTAACCGCCATATCTAAAGAACAGATTGAAATTGCGCGAGCTGCCGCGGAACAGGAACTAAACCAAAGAAATAACTCGGTAAAAACTGCTACAGAAACTTTTAATAGTAAAGCCATCTATGTACGAATGAAACCGCAGAAAGGAGATGCTTTAGCAGAGATTACCCCACCGACATTCGATGAAAATGAATTTGCCCAGGGAATACAGGCTATAAATGCGCTACAACATGATTTGAGTAATTATCATAGAACACTACTAGAGGGCTATTCTCCACAACAAATAGAATATGATGAGGCACAAGATACCTATACTATACCCACTCTAAATGTAGATTTTACCAACCATGCAATATTTAAAAAACTTCTGATACAAAAAATTAATACTTTGTTTCTTCTCAGCCCCACTCTGGCACAAAATGCGGGTGTGTTGGCTAAAATTGCAGTTGATTATTTTATTTATAATTTAAAAGTGAACCAGATATTGTCTCCAGGATTGCTGCAATATAATTCCACTGAACAAGATAATAGCATTACGCAGATAATTGATGCTCTGTCCGGTTTGGAAGTGGAAAAACAAGAATTATTTTCCCGAATACCCGTGCCAAATAAAGATAAAGTGGATGAACAAAAAGCCAACCAAGATTTTATGAAGGTTCTACAAAGTATAAAATTCGCAGTTTACAATAGATTAAATGACGAATGCGGCCAGCTGTTATTTCAAAAGACATTGTCAGCTCGCCCAGATGCTGCCCCTGCGCCTAAAAGACTCCAACCAGCATTAGCAGAAAGATTATTTGCTCATCATGCATTAATGACAGTTCCTTTTACAGGAAGTCACGAATTCTTAGCATATCTTAAAAAGACCATTTATGACCTTCTCCATGCGGCAATTCAAGGATGTAAAAAAGGGGACAAAAATAAATATATACAAAATTTGATTTCAATCAAACAAAACCTTCAAGAAATGCTTGATTTTATTGTGAAGATTGCTAAGGAGCCTCATGGCAGCGACTATGATAAGAATTCATTGGCTTATTTAGCATTGACCAAACTATTCGAGAATCCGGACACTCGAAAAGTTATTTATCAGGAAAGTTTGAAAATGCTTCCAGTCGATAATCCGAATCAAATAACTAAAACCCTAAAAGCTAACCTTAATATTAAAAAGGGAGAGGCTCCAGCTTTTGTGAGGACTTTGTCCCCCGTACCTACTGCATCTTGAGAATTAATATCCCTTGGCAAAATCTAAAGTATTAGATAATGTTTGCCCTTGCTGCAATTGCTGAATAGTTTGCAAGACTTGTAGCGCAGCCGTAGCCGGATTGGTTACGGAAGCAATATGTGGTGTAATAAAAATATGTGGATGCGCCCAGAAGGGATGAGCAACAGGCAAAGGCTCTTCTCGAAACACATCTAACGTAGCACCACTGAGTTGGCCAGAATCTAAAGCGGGTATTACATCTTCCTCAACTAGATGCTCTCCTCTACCTAAATTAATAAGATAGGCTCCAGGACGCAGATGAGCAAAAGTATTTTTATTTAATATATTTTGCGTTTGTTCAGTAAGCGGCAACATACATATTAGAATATCTGTGTGCGCTAAAAAATCATTAAATTCCGACTGACCCGCATAAGAGGTAATGCCGGTTAAATTCTTGCGTGATTGACTCCAACCGATGACATTTAAATCTAACGCCTGTAAAGTTTCCGCAGACTTGCGACCTAAAAAGCCAAGACCCATGAGGCCAATCGTTCTATCGGCAAAACTAAACGGTGGATGTCTGAACCAGGCATTTTGTTGCTGTTTTGCTTTCCAATGATCTAACCGTTTTACATAATTCAACACACAAGCAGCCACATACTGACTGATATCGCTCGCCATATGCGGATCCATCAAACGCACGACAGGAATGGGATGAGGGAAATTTTGATCAGAAACAAAATGATTCACCCCAGCCAATAAAGAAAATACCGCTTTAAGTTTGGGAAACTGTTGCAACACGCCAGAGGGGTATAGGGTCACTAGAG
>JBIOEC010000199.1:0-2766 GCA_044445645.1 Gammaproteobacteria bacterium
GGCCAATTTGGCCACCGTCGTAGTCTTGCCTGAGCCTTGTAAACCGGCCATTAAAATGACGGCTGGAGGCTGAGTCTGTAAGTTCAAGCTCTCATTACTCTCGCCCATAACGGAGATTAATTCATCCCGGACGATTTTAATTAGAGTTTGCCCAGGATTTAAGCTTTTTAATACATCTTGCCCCACTGCCTTTTGCTTAAGGTCTTCAATAAATTTTTTAATTACCGGTAATGCAACATCCGCCTCTAACAAGGCAATACGGATTTGCCGCAACGTATCCTGAATATTCTCTTCGGTGAGTCGACCTCGACCTGTGAGCTGGTTTAAGGTTTGCGTTAGACGTTCTGAGAGGTTTTTAAACATAGTAGGGGTCCTGGTAAATCAGTTTCGAGTATTATACGTGAAATTTTAACATTTATGTGCAGAACGGTGTTTTATTAATAAGCTCTGATCAATCACTGGGCTTTTGGCAAAATGTGAATAAGCATTATTATTTGTAAAATGCGGGGGATTTCACCTGTCTTCATATATTTAGTTTCATAACATATAAAACCTAATTAATCTTACGCAACAGATAATCCTTTAATTTTTTGCATAATAGCTTGATTGGCTTGTAAAGTCATGGCTGCAATAGTCAAACTAGGATTGACGCAACCGCTGGTGGGAAATACGGAGCTGCCTAAAATAAATAAATTGGGATGATCGTGGCTGCATAGATTTTTATCGACCACAGAAGTTTTGGGATCATTTCCCATTACCGTCGTTCCCATAATATGGCCAGACGGCTGCCATTCTTGATCGGGATAATGATTTATATGGGTCACGCCAATTTTTTCTAGCGCTAATTGATGAAATTTCCGCGCTCGGGCTAAACCCGCATATAAATACTCATCTAAATCAAAATAGATTTGTGGCCTAGGAATGCCTAATGAGTCACGTTTTTCTGCTAGGGTAACACGATTAGTTGGATTGGGCAGCTGCTCTAAAAGTGATTCGATAGAAATCTCATGCGTAACACTATCTTGAATGGCTTTATTTAAATCTTCTCCAAACAGATTTTGCTGGACAAACTTTTCCACAGTGGAAAAAGGAGTGTGTTGTGTCCAATAATTTCCATTATCATCAATTTGTGTTCGGAAGCCAGCATATTTTTTGCGAAATGGACCATCCATTAAGCTTTCAATGCCTGCTGTGCTAAGTGGGGAACGTTTTGGATATACTGGATCATTGGCGATAGCAAAACTCAATTGGGATGGATGATCCATTAGATTACGGCCCACTTGATCGCTGCTATTAGCAATCCCATTAGGAAAACGGGAGTTGCGTGAGTTCAGTAATATTTTTGGCGTTTCGATACCATGTGCCGCTAAAATGTATACTTTTGCACTGATACTGTGTTTACTGCCATCCCATCTTAAATAATGAACGGCAGAAATGCTCCCGGACTGTTCAACCTCTAAACGGTCAACTACGGACTCTGTTTGAAAGACGGCCCCTTTCTGTTTTGCAAGATTAATGTGTACTAAAGCTTCATATTTTGCTTGGACTGGGCAAATTGGAATACAGCTATGACTGCCGCAACATACGGGGCGATTTTGGTATCCATTTACAGAGTTGCGAGCTTGTGGCGTGGGCAGTACTTGTATGGGCATATTTTCAAAAGATGTGGTAGCTAATTTTTTCTGTACCATTTTTGCTAAGTAGGTCATGGGAATTTCAGGCATAGGATAGCTTTGTGAGCGAGGAGCATATGTTTTAATTTGGCTATTTCCAGCTACGCCCAATGCTTGTTCTGCTTTTCCATACCAGGGTTCAAGTTCGGCATAACTGATCGGCCAATCTTTTCCAACATCGTATAGCGTTTTTAATTGAAAATCGTTGGGATGTAGTCGTAAGCAAGTTCCTAACCAATGTAACGTGGTACCACCTAACATGCGAATATACGTGCTTTTAAATTGCTGCGGACCTGTTTGGATAAAATAATCATTCACTGCCTCAGTGCGCGGAAAAAGAGCTTGCGGATAACTGGGATAGGCAGATTCGGGCGTTTTAATATCAGCGGCATAAAAGCGCTCTAAATATTTATTTCTATCGATATAATCTGCGCCTGCTTCTAACACTAGCACTTTAAAACCTGCTGAGGCGAGAGCCTCTGCAGTTAAAGCGCCGCTTAATCCTGCACCAATAATAATAGCATCATATGAACTCATATTTCTTCCCCATTCATACCATAGATACAGGTTTATTTTGCCAATTAGCTCCAGCACAAATACCTGGAGCTGTGCTTCCGAAAATTCCCCATACTAAACTTTGTTTAAAGGCTTCTCCCGATACGGTTTTACCATTAACTGTGCCCAGATAACACATGGAAATTATTTTTTTTAGAATCACGCTGGTGGTTGTATTAGCTTGTAACTCTTGTTTTACTAATTCTTTAATTGTAGTTTGGGAGGGGCGAGCAGATAATTTTTTTAAAAATACTTGTAAATTTACACTTTCTGGTTCAAGCATGAGTTTTTTATAAAATTCATTTGTCAAAGTGGGAGATAAATTAGGGTTAGTTGTTAGAGTAGTCAACAGTTCATTAAATAAACTTAATTGTGTACCTTTGGTCAGTGTTTTGTCTAAGCTAAGCGCAGCAGGGCTATAATATAATAGTAGGCCGGAAGCCAGAGTAAGACCGAAATTTTTAAGAAATTTCCGGCGTGGCAAATTGATCGATTCCATAAAATGGCCCCATCAGTGGTTTGCAAAAAAGATATTCTA
>JBIOEC010000200.1:0-2750 GCA_044445645.1 Gammaproteobacteria bacterium
ATGCTAGGATAATTATTATTTTGTAGGCTCGCTATGCAACATCTATCCAATCAATTACGTGGTACATTATTAGTAGCCCTTTCCGGCACACTATTCGGGTTTTTAGGCTATTTGGGTACGCAATTAATAGATATGAACCTTAGCATTGAAAATATGCTGTTTTGGCGTTTTTTAATGGCCTCGATATGCCTATTACCTGGGATCCTATTATTTAAAAGCCAACAGTCCTTAAAAAACATGCCCAAATCTGTACTGATCAAAACACTGATAGTGAGTGCCATCTGCTATACCGGCAATAGCGCATTTTATTTTATTGCGGCTGAACATATAGGTACCGGATTGGCCATGGTTATTTTCTTTTCTTTCCCAGTATTTGTAACAATATTAATGTGGTTATTTGATGGGTGGCGAGCCAATAAATATGCTGTAGCAGCGTTAGTCGCGGTGGGTTTTGGGATGATCTTGCTCAAAGGTCATGGAGTCGACGCCGTTAATCTACATGGAGTTTTCTTTGCGGTATTAGCGGCGGTGTGTTATGCCTTTTACATTTATGACAATCAACACCATAGCAAATCCATCGATGCTCGCTTATTAACCCTATTAGTATGCATGGGTAACACCGTTATCTTCTTAATCTGGTCGCTAACCACGCAAACTTTTACTATCCCCAATACTTTGGAGATGTGGTTTTTTATATTCTTAATCGGAATTATTGCCACCACCCTGCCAATTCAATTATTACTCAATGGCTTAAAATATATTAGCCCTGTCAAAGCATCCATAATATCTGTACTTGAACCAGTAGTCACTTTGGTCTTAGGTTGCTTGTTATTGGCAGAAACTGTAGCACCTCTACAATTATTAGGTGTAGTGATCATTTTACTAGGGGCTATTTTTATTCAGTTTGAATCTCAGCCAGATACTAAAACGTCTTCCTCTAAAGCTGAAAATTAAAATACCTAGGGAAACTCTTCATGGCCCACCCCGAATATAATGCTGAAAATGATGTGATTGAACTAGTACCGTATAACCCAGAGTGGCCATCACTTGCTCAAAAAGAAATCGCTATTTTGCGCAAATCACTGCCCGCTGAACATATAATTGATATTCAACACGTGGGAAGTACAGCCATCTCTAATATGCGGGCTAAGCCAATCCTGGATATACAAATTGCCGTAGATTCTCTAGAGGCCATAAAACCTATGGCAATTAGTGCCTTAGCACAATTGGAATATATATTTTGGGATGCGAATCCTGATCTGGAAAGAATGTTCTTTGTAAAAAGCATGCCACCTTTTGGTGAAAAACGCACCCACCATGTCCATATAACCGAATATACTTCTAAACATTGGCAAGATAAAATTTTTTTTAGAGATTATCTTAAAGCTCACCCAGAAACTGCGAAAGAATATGAAGACCTAAAATGCACTTTAGAAAAAAGATATAAGTATGATCGTGAGCAATACACCGATGCTAAAACTAGTTTTATTAATAAAGTATTAATTTATCGTTTTACTTAGTTTCCCTTGATAGACCTAGCAAACTAATTATTTTTTGCTGGATGAACAGAAAGTTTTGGCCGTGGTGAAAAATGCAAGTCATTTGAGGTCATGTATAGTTCAGCTATTGTATCAAAAGGTATATTTTCGAATAAGGTGCGAAGATTAATCTGTGGATTTTCTCGCATCAGTTCTGCTAAGTCGGTTGCTAGCGCGTTGATATCAATATCTTGCAATGCATCAGGATATCTTCCGCGTAAAAAGCAATCAAAATCCTCAGCCTTTAATTGTGGGTATTGCGATGTTATACAGCGAGCATGTGCAGCAGGGCTTATGGTTCCTCTCCCGCGCAATGCAATGGAGTTTCCTGTAAAAAAAGCCATAAAACCAGGTTTTGCGGGAGGCTGTTTGGTATCGGGATGTATACCGGATAGCACGTCATTAAAGATAGGCTCCAACTCATCCATGCAAGAATTTATTTCATCTATCCAAACGGCTTGACCTTGTTCAAAGGTTTCAATAATAAGCTGTCTTTTTTTGTCGAAGCTTAAATTTGCATCAATTTTTACGTACCAAAATGGTGCGGGTGTATCAACATTTCGCGAAAAGTATCCTCTCCTTTCTAACATGCATTTAACGACCGCACTTTTACCCATGCCTGGCTCTCCCTGAATAAAGCAGGCATTCAGACCTAAGCCATTTCCCAACAATTTATTCTGGTGTTGCAGTTGGTGTTGCAGAATAAATCGATCAATAGTCAAACGTAACGATTCGGTTGCTGGAGTTGCAATAAATTCATCTGCATTGGCGGCGGATAGCGCTGGTGAAAATTTCCAAGTGCTCAGGGGTGAAGAAAAGTTATTGACTAGATACGTTAATAATCCCTGTTGTAATTCACGCACTGTCGGTTTTTCTTTATCGTTGTTAGCTTTTCTACATTTTTCATAATATTCACTGATGAAGTTTACGCATTTTTCTCTAAATAGGGACTCACTAAATCCACATTCCCTATAGGCTTGTAAAAATGGCTGACGTAGCATATTTTCATATATCACATAAGGAGGGAAATCAGCAAAATGTAATTCTGGTATTACACCATCATTTAACAACCGCTGTTCTTGTCGTGCTCCACCATAACTTGATGGATTTCGTGCAGCCACCACTTTTCCGCCTTCATAAAATTTTCCTTTGTAAAACAGCCGTCGATTACCGCCTGGTTTTAACGGATTCAGAAACGTTAAATGTTTATCC
>JBIOEC010000201.1:0-2745 GCA_044445645.1 Gammaproteobacteria bacterium
CATTCGAGAAGATCGTACGCTACGAAACGATTTCACCATTGCTTATAATGGCAAACTCTACCAGATCAAAGACGCGATAAAAACCCAAAAGGTCGCAGTGGAAGAACGACTCGATGGATCTCTGCATATAACTCACAGGGGGCTGGATTTAAGCTATCGGGAGATCAAGGGACGACCCGTAAAGGAGAACCTAAAAACACCGCTATTAATTGAGAGAAAGTATCAACCGATAGACCACCCGTGGAAGAGACTCAGAAGAGCAAACGTACAACTTCCCATTGCTTCTTAAAAAGCGGACATTTCTATCTTGGTAAGAGTAGGACATTTCTACTTTGGGTTGACACCACCCACTTGACATCGTTGACTTTTCCTTTAATCAGGCATATATTTGTCCAGGATACAATGCGTGATGTCGTATGTCCATTGTTATGCTCGATACACAATAAATCCGATACTCTCAATGGGTCTACTGAAAAATTTGATGAATGTGTCCTGGAAAAAGAGGTATTTCTATTATTATAATGAAACTCGTTGAGGAGACTAAATGAAAGCGTTGACAATTTCAATATTGCTTTTAACTATGATTCCAGGATGTGTATCCTATAACCCAGGTGTATTCCCTGTTGGGGGCTTGTCAAACGATGTGAATGTCCATGTTGATAATGGCGTTAGAGTTTTTATAAATATTCCGGACTTTCCAGCGAATAACATATTTGGTTGCGATTTGGACGCTAAAGGAATTGTGCCAGCATATATTAGCATTGCAAACAATAGTGCAGAGCACTATAGTTTCTCAAAGAAAGATATTAATTATCAATATTTACCGGCTGCACAAATTGCTGAAATGTGCGGATTCAATGTTATTGCATATGGCGGCATTTTCCCGCCAACTTTAATTCGCGTAAATTCAATTAATGGCGCTATTAAAGACGACTATGTATCTAAAGACATCCCAGAGGAGGCTACAATCGCTCCCGAAGGGAATCTTAGTGGGGTGATTTTTCTTAAAAAGAATAACGCATTAAATAGATTTGATATTATTCTTACCAATATGAAAACTAGCGCTAAAATTAATATTGGAGTAAACATTAATTATGCCTTAACTAGATCTAACTTTGCATTTGTAGTTGGCAAAAAATACTTTACTCAAACAAATCTTCACCTTTCTGATGATAATACTATATATTCAGATAATTATCTAAATGGTAAGCTTGTTCCTTTAGGGTCGGCAGTTACTATTGAGCCAAATGCGAGAATTGCTGAAAGTTCAAATATGACTGAAAGTTCGAGTACAAAGTCTGCATCATCACCCATAAGTGCTGTTGAAAATGTAATTAGTTTTAAAACTGCCGATGGAAAGATTTACAGATTGAAACGAGGTAAACACCAAGTAAAGACAATCGAATTTGAAATGGCTCCGGAGCTTTTTTTTGGCGATAACAGTCCGTTAAATGCTGTTCAGTATAATAGATTAACTGATAGCGAAAAACTTCAAATCAGGCTGGGGAAACCTCAAGAAGGTATGAGTAGAGAATTAGTAACATATACTTTAGGACATCCTGCTAGTCAGGAATCACCTTATTTTGATATTGTTAAATGCTCATACTGGATATCGGAACGGCAACCTTTGTATGTTTTTTTTGATAAAGATAATAGGGTATTTAAGATTCACGAAGGAGATTTAATTCAAAATCAAGAATATGCAATCCGCGTGGAAGGACAACTTAGAACATATTATGGTGTCCATAAATCAAAAATAGTTGTTGACTTGGGTCCACCTGAGCGAACGATGTCCGATGGTTCAAATGGTGAAATATTAGTATACGATAATTTCGTTCCTGTGAAAGTAATGGCGGCATGGATAACTAGTCAGAATTCTAGCAGCAATTTTAGATTCAATAATATCTCAGTTGGTTCGAGCTCCACTATTACCTCGATCAACAGTGGTTATACGGAATCCTTGCGTGTAAGTATTTATACCAATTCAAATGGTTTAGTATATTTGGTTCGTTGTAACACTACGTTACAGGAAGGCGGAGCAATTAAATACAATAAATAATGAATAATTTGCTTAAATCATAACTGAATCTACAGCTAGTGAAGACTGCTGGTATGTCCTGAAAAGATTAACAGGAGTAGCTAACATGCACTGTAGTGAAATCGAAACACTGGTCCCTTTTGAGCTTGCGATAGTTTGAGATCCTCTTAGTTTTTTGAAGTGCTTCATAGTTCGATTTATCTATTATTATGTTTATGTAGACTACTTCCAGCATTCCGAGGCATTTCAATATGATCGCCGGTGCAAGATTGTAGCTGGGCGGATTTCCATGATTTGCAAATTAGTATAGACTTCTGCTTGTAAATTGCAGTCAAGAAGCCTTCCTGAACTTGTTGTAGTTGCATTTCTTGAAACATATCATGTTGCATTCTATACTTGTTGGCACAACCGAAACAAAATAGAAACAAAATATCCATTATTATCCATTATTATCGTTGACTTCCTTTTTGGTCCAGCATATATTCGTAAAATAGCACTTAGATAAAATTGTTGACGCGGTATAGACTCGCAGGTAGCAGCGAGATCGATATTAATGGGAAAGCAGTGTTGAAATAGCTTCGGAAACAAGTATAAAGAGGAACAACTTATGAAGCGGTTATTAATATTCATCGGATTAGTCACTGTAATCCCAATCTGTGGTTATCTGGTTGGATCGTACGTTATTTATGATTATGATAACCAATTTA
>JBIOEC010000202.1:0-2742 GCA_044445645.1 Gammaproteobacteria bacterium
CCACTATGCTATTTCTTATACAGCCAAAACTTGGAACTATCCCAGTAATCTCCGAAAAGTATTGTTTAACTGGTGTTCCCACATCGGGTTTAAAATCAGCAATTACAAAGAACATCGAGCTTATCCTAAAGGATAACACAGGAAAGGTTTACAAATTCGGTAAAACTGGATGTCCGCCTGTAAGAGTTGACCAAAAAGATTACCGCGAGGCTTCTTACGAGTTGATGTATGTTCTTTATAGGGGTCGCAACATAAATTTTGTAGAATATTTGGAGAAATATTATGCTACGAAATATTCCCAGAGAAACTTAAATGAAAACGTTGACACAGAAAGTCTTGGAACTATGGTAAGCCGTGATGGGTTCTACGCATTTTATATAGTAATCTAAATTCAATAACCCGTGTTCAACTCGGCGTTAACCCGTGTTCAACACAATAATTTCAATGTCATGCCAAAAACAACCCGACTTGCAAAATGTCCTATTTGCGATAAAAAAGTCAACGCACAAGGATTAGGGGGACACATTTCATTAGCACACAAAGTAGCGATTACTAAAACTGTCGAACCTAAAGGTGTAGAACTAACCCCGTTTCTTAATACATCAAGCGGGGAAATTTTCAATCCAGCGCCAGTTCTCCTTGCCCTTCCTTCAACCGCAAAACCGCAAGGTGATATTTGGACAGATGAAACTTTTTGGTGCTTGACCAAAGAACAGTGCATCAAGGAATTATTACTAATTTACAAACACTGGTTTCACAGTGATTTGGAAGATGAGAAAAGAACGCAACTCACTAAAGACTTAATGGCTAACGGGAAGGCACAGTTGAAAGCCAATGGAAAGGATGCAATATTTTTGATTCGAGAGAGAATTTTTTACGGCAACGTTGAACTACTGACATACATTGGTTATTTTAAAAAAGGGTAATTGAGTGTCTAACTAATAATAGAAGGATGTTGCATTGATAATTTTGGTTTTCAACTCCGCTACAATACATTTGATTTGTAATTAACTGTGCAAATACACCGCTATGAAAGCTATATCAACCCTCGCATTAGTATTCGCGGGAACAATTTGTTTTTCCCAGACACAAGATATTTACTTGCATAACGGGGACGATTACTGGAACCAAAGAAGGTTAGCAGCACAAAGAAATCTTGAATATGCAAGAGAAATAAACGCTATTAATGAGGAGAAGTTAGCTAAAATGAAAATGGACGCTGCTGGCTGTGCCGCAAATCTCAATCAAGTTTACGCCCAACGAACACAATTTAAACCCATACCGGATGGGGATTATCATGTATTTATCAGTGATAATGACAAAATTTGTAGTGAGAGTTATGTAAAAGTTAGTGGCGGTAAAATAACGATGATTGGAGACACTAAGCACATAAAAGTAATTTGGTCATCAGATATTACTAACCAAAAGGCAAAAATAAATACCAGTTATTTAGATACAAAACAAAGTTCATGGGTTGATGTTTTTTTCATTTTTGACAATGAATATAAGTTGAACGATGCGGATGCGGCAAGCATTGAAGAACAAAAAAGACAAGCACAGCCTTGCATCACTAATTTAAAACGAACATATTCTGCGATAACCAAATTCAAGTCTATTGGCGATGGTAGCAATATTCATGTATATATAACGAATGGAGATGTGCTATGCACGGAAGGATATGTAACTGTAAAGAGCGGTAAAATAGCATCAATTGGCGATGAACAACATATTAAAATAACTTGGTCATCAGATATTAGCAACCAAAAAGCACATATAAAAGCACTTGTAACTTATGATGGCGGCAAGTCGGATAACTTCGAGGCGGATATATTTTTCCTTTTTGAAACTGGAGATGAACCAGTATTGGCAGCGACAAACCCATCAACCGAATCGTCTCCATCTAACGCGTTCTATAAACTGGCTCAGAAAGCTGAAAGAGAAAGGAATTATGTTGATGCAATTTATAATTACAGTGAGTGTCTCAAAATTGATTCTGATAACATAGATGCCTATTTTAATAGGTCTCAATGTAAATCTAATCTTCAAGACAGGCGTGGAGAAATTAATGATTTGAATGAAATAATAAAGCGAGAAAAGACGACACATTCAACTCATTTTTTGATGGGAACAGTTTATAATAACAAAGCGGATGCACTACTTAATTTAGGTAGATATGATGAAGCTATCCCTTTAGTCAATCACGCTTTGCAGCTTGCGCCGAATGAAGCATATATTTGGGACACAAGAGGGGAAATATATTTTAAGAAGAAGGATTATACAAGTTGTATTCAGGATGAAACAAAATCAATTGAGCTTGTTGAAGGGAAAAAATCTTTTGGTATGGTTTTCGAGCCGGGGCATCCCTATTATTTAAGGGGTTTAGCAAAAATAAGGTTAGGGGCGAAAGGAAAAGGATGCGAAGATTTATCGAAAGCAGGAGAACTTGGCATCAAGGATGCTTATGCTGCAATTAAAACAAACTGCCAATAACTAAATCTTTTAATTGGGAAAATAGAGGGAGGTTATAACGTTCGATTTTCCCCTGATTTCGCAAAAAGCGAAAGAAATAACTTTGCACAATGGCATTGATGACCATAAAACAGTATGCTGGCTTTATAGGATTGTCTCCTCGCCGCTTGCAACAACTAATTAAGGCAGGACGTTTAGAAGGCTTATTGACCTTTAACAGCGTTATTAAGTTAGTAGATACCTCTAAGGCAAGAATTAAGCCCAGCATAAACC
>JBIOEC010000203.1:0-2734 GCA_044445645.1 Gammaproteobacteria bacterium
AACGATTGCAATGCTGTACGACGATAATAATCAGTACTTGCTAAAACAGCTCGATTTAGTCCAACTAACTCAGCGATCTCATCGTTATTCGCACCATCTTCATTGTGACGCGCAAGAATGTGTAATAATGTAGGCTCTGCGCCCGCAGTGGCTTTCAGTGTTGTATCAGCCCCTTGACGCGCCAAGGCCATAGCCGATTGTTTGAAATTAGCAAAAGTGCATTCTTTATTTATTAAAGCATCTATTAACGATTGCAATGCTGTACGACGATAATAATCAGTACTTGCTAAAACAGCTCGATTTAATCCAACTAACTCAGCGATCTCATCGTTATTCGCACCATTTTCATTTTGGCGTGCAAGGATATGCAATAATGTAGACTCTGCACCAGAACCAGAGCGAACAGTGATATCAGCCCCTTGTCTAGCCAATGCCATTGCTGATTGTTTGAAATCTTCTCTACCTGTTCCACTTGTTAATAATTTTTGCAACTGTTCTGTTGATGTAGGCATATCTATAACTCTCTGAAAAACCTAAGTGCTCAATAATAACACAAGTTTTGCTGATGGATCAAATTAAGATCAGTTTTTATTTCGCTTATGTCATGCAACATCCGCATAACATTGCCCAAAATTCACCACTTCCTCTCGCCTCTGAGTTCGGAGTATACTTACTAAGGGGAGCCACACCCAGTCTAGGTTGTGGAGAAATCTAAATTTGTTTGTAATCTTTCTGGGTACACTTTGGGGTGCACTTAGCAGAAAGTGAGTCCTAAGTTAATGGAATAATACGTGACTATGCCAATGGAGAATAATCGGCTCAAATTAAATAAATATTCTTGGTCTATTCTTATTGCGTTTATCTGCGCAACAATTGCAATGTTGTATGGTACAGCTAATAATTCTCTTCAAGACTTTTTTCAAGCACTTCCTTTAATTGTTATCTCGATTTACTACTGTGAAAAATTGGCACCCCTCCTTGATCAACCTGAACACAATTTAAAGAAGTCAAAATTATTTATACGAGATTCATTTATATTAACGTTTGGTTTTTTGCTAGCCAGTCTTATTTCATTAATCTTTGCTTATAATAATAGTGACGCAAAGGCCTGGTGGTCATTAATTATTTACCTTTACACCCTTTATGGTCTTTTTTTTTTCAGTAGCGATTCTCAATCGCAGCTCTTTTAATAAAAACTCATAAAATGTACACCCTGGTTTTTTCATTTTTGATAATAATATTCGTGTCGTTGGGAAAATTTTTTCCCCATTACATATCGCTCCCATTAATTGGAAGCGCGGATACTTTTTTTGTAATCACAGGCTCTTCGCTAATCATTCATTGTTTATTTGTTATCGGCTATAAAATAGTTCGGTAACTTTTCAATATCAGAGGCGTTGTAATTCACAGAGATATCAATAAAACAATGAGGTTAGTAAAGATGAGATGTAGAAAATTAGTAACGTTAGGCCTAAGTATTACCGTGGTAGGTTTATTATCTTCAGCAGCATATGCCAAGAAAATTTATCCTGCTGAAATTATGGCAAGAGATTTAAACTATCCTGGACTTGGATGGCTAGGTCATGTTGGCATTGCAAATGCCAATATGTCTAGTCCAGCGGGCATGAACTAAGATGCTTACCAAGTTATTGAGATTCTTAATGAAGGCGTTGTAGGTCAAATAAATAGTATAAGTAATTTCAAGGCCCGCTCTCCATATTGGGGAAGTAAATATGGTGTTGCAGACAGAGGAGTGGCGGGTTACAAGGTTCTCGTGGAAGCAAATCATCAAAGATGGTGGTGCCCTGTTTACACTGCCAATACTGACTATCATATTGGTTCAGGAATTCCGACAACTGGCCAAGTGATTGAATGTGGACGATGGCGATGTGATACTTATGCTTGGTGGGCATTTTATAGCCAAGGATTTGATACCATGCTAGGCCATGTTTGGCTGTCACGAAATTTATTTAATTATTTCCCTTATGTTAACGATGAGAGACTGAAGGAAGAGCCTTCCGCCCCTTCAAACATTGTGAATGATAGAACGCTGGAAGAAGTATCAGTCCAAGAACTTAATTTAATGCCTTACGAGGAATTCCAAATGATAATGGACACTCCGCCAGTCTACTATGTAACATCTCCATCTGCTGTTCAAATGCAATTAGCCGCAAATCCAGAGCTAAATGATGTTAAGCGGGGAATTATGATAGATAGGCTTGTTTCACGATCTACAGAACCTGATTTGGTTAAAAAATTATTAACTCTTTATAATGAAACAGACCGTGTGGAAATAAAAAGCAAGATTGTAGAAAATTTAATGCGTTATAACCAACAACACCGTACTGAGAAATCATATATTGATAACGATAGGCCTATAATTAAAGCTTTTTTTGAAAAGCTTTTAGATGATAAATCACTGACTCCGCATATGGCTGACACAGGAACAAGAGGGTATATTGATACACATACAGCTGATGAAATCACTGATAACGTAGATAAAATAAATGAATCGCTAAAGCATGTGAATCATCATTCTTCTGTGATGTTGAAGTACGCATTAACCTTTAAGTCAAAAGAGCTACAAAAAATCTATATGAAGTCATTGGTAAATGAATTAAAGAAAGCCAAAGATGCCGATCTAGATAGTTATTTATTTGGCCCATTGTCTATTGCGTATCAAGGAAGAGGAAAAAACTTATTGGAACCTGAATCGAAGCAAGTAGTTATAGAT
>JBIOEC010000204.1:0-2729 GCA_044445645.1 Gammaproteobacteria bacterium
CTGTTGATAATTTAGATGCTCTTATAAACTGAGAAATCGTTCTTTGTATTTCCTTGCCGACAGGCTTAATAGGTTGGAAAATGAATGCTAGTAAACAAAAATTGAATTTGAAACCTATCATCTATGGAACAGTGGGTAATTTAGTGGAGTGGTATGATTGGTTCACTTTTGCGGTTTTTTCCATATATTTTGCCCCAGCTTTTTTTCCCAATGACAATCCCACTGTGCAATTGTTAAATACCTCTGGCATCTTTGCTATCGGTTTTTTAACTCGACCTATTGGTGGTTTTTTGCTGGGTAGATATGCAGATAAATGGGGACGCAAAAAAATACTGACTTTATCAGTTGTTCTCATGTGTACCGGATCGTTAATTATCGCGTGTACGCCGACTTACGATTCCATCGGCATTATTGCGCCCTGCTGTTTACTATTTGCCAGAATCCTCCAAGGACTCAGCATTGGTGGTGAAGAAGGCACCGTAGCAACCTATTTAAGCGAATTAGCCCCTCCTGAACAAAGAGGATTTTACGCCAGTTTTCAGGCAGTAACCATTACCTTAGGTCAGGTTATTGCATTGAGCACTTTAATTATACTTCAATATGCATTGTTAACTGACGCACAATTAGCGGCTTGGGGATGGCGTATTCCATTTGTTATCGGCGCGTTACTCGCTATTGTTGCATTTTTTCTGCGTAAAAATTTGCAAGAAACCGATATTTTTAAAAACCAAAAAAATCAAAATAGTAACAGCCGAGGTATGCTGACAGAATTGTTACATCATAGAGTAGCCATTATGCGCGTATTTTTTATTACGTTAGGTGGAACGGTTGCGTATTATACTTTCACAACTTATATGCTCAAATATTTAGTAAATACGGTGGGTTTTTCAAATCAAACAGCTACTTTACTCTCATTCTTTAGTTTGTCTTTGTTTTTATTTATTCAACCTGTACTTGGCCGTCTCTCCGATCGGGTGGGTAGACGTTTTATACTTATGGGATTTGGTATAGCAGGGACTCTAGGAACTATTCCCATTTTAAGTGCACTGCAATATACCACTTCCGTGCTGCCTGCTTTCGCATTAATGCTTTTGGGGTTATTAATCGTTAGTGGCTACACTTCGGTTAACCCTGTGGCTAAAGCCGAATTGTTCCCAACAGAAATTAGGGCTCTAGGCGTTTCTTTTAGCAAGGCAGTCGTCACTGCAATATTTGGAGGTACGGTTGAATATGTGGCTTTATATTTTAAATATATTAACCAAGAGCACCTGTTTTTTATTTATGTGACCGCCTGTGTGTTTATTTCATTAGTCGGTTTTTATTATATGCCGGACACTAAAAAGACCTCACTGATCGATAGTCGTTAGAGGGGAGTCGTTACCTTAAAAGAATGTAAAAGGATAATTAACATGGTTCCTACTTTTGCACGCATGGGCAACCCTATTTTGTATCAACGCGCACAGGAAGTCGTTGATCAGACGGATCCAGGGGTTCAAAAATTGCTGGCGGATCTGATCGAAGCCTTTTATATCAGTAATGGAACTGGGCTAGCTGCTCCACAGCTATTCCAACCCTTTCGTATAGTGGTGTTTCATGCTTCGGCTGAGCGCACAGCTAAGCATGGATATGAGAAAGAGATACCCTTCACAGTATTAATCAATCCTATAATCGAGCCTGTCTCAGATGAGATAGCCATGACTTGGGAAGCTTGTTTATCGCTCCCAGGAATGATGGGCGAGGTTCCACGTTACAAGCATATTCGTTATCAAGGGCTAACCCCAGAGGGAAAATGTCTAATACGTGAAGTTGATGGATTTCATTCTTATGTAGTCCAACATGAATGCGATCATCTTGATGGCATTTTGTATCCTATGCGCATGCAAAATTTGTCTAGATTGGGTTTTGTTGATGAGTTTCGCAATATCTTAGCCGCAGAATTTCTAGAAGAATTTCGTTAGCTATGTTCATCATGTTGTGGAAAGTGAAGGTGAAAGAGATGGCGGTGGAGTAGGAACTCCTTTCCCCAAAATTCTTGAAAAAAATCCAGGAGCTGGAGTTGGAGTTGGAGCAACAGCCTTAGGTAATGGATAATTTTTAATCAGAGGTTCGACGATGCGTGGTGCGATTACATGCTTATATAATTGCTGTATTGCAAAAAATACACAAAATGCAATTATGCCTGCTACAGGACCCGCAGCCAGCGAAACGCCTAGCACCAGAACTAATCCGAAGTAGTAACAGAAAGATTTAGCTCTTTCATGTATATTCTCGCGTTGACGTAGTTGTAGTGCCTGAATTTGCATAGTATTCTGCGGAGTGCTAGGTGATAGTAATAGCGTATTGATTTGTTTAGTTAAAGCCTTATATTCTATTGTATAGCCAATCTGATCGGCACATAATCTAAATACCGCAAAAAAAATAGCGGCGCCTGCTAATAAGTACGATCCATAAAAACCTAATTGAGCGATAAGCTCTGCTGATCCTCCAACAAGCGCTAGCGCATTCGAGCTTACCACACATAAGCCGCCAGTTAGAGCTAAAATTCCGAAGCCTATGGTACTGATTCTATAGCATTCCAGGATAAGCTTTTTTCTTTGTAATTCAGCAACGAGTTGTTCATTATTTATTGCTACGGCTTTAATTATATCGGCTTCTATTGCAGCAATTTTCAAAGTCTGTTCATGTACAGTATTGATGACATCTAATATAATAGCGACACTGAATATCCC
>JBIOEC010000205.1:0-2722 GCA_044445645.1 Gammaproteobacteria bacterium
ATATATAATCAGATACTCATCAAACTGAATTTAATGGGCTAGGAGTTTTGCTCATGTCTCCACACAAATATTTTAGAAAAATTAAAACCAGTCCTGATGGTAACTGTGCGTTCAATGCCTTTGCCTTAGGATTAAGAGATTTGTTGCGAGTGGGGATGGAGCTAAACGAAGTGGTTACAAATAAATTTTTGCATGAGTTTAACCGCAAAAACACTGCATATGCCCAGGCAGATTGGCTTGATTTGAAGCAGTATTTGCTGAGTCTGCAAACTCCAGAATTACAGCAACAACTGGCCCCGGTACTGAGGGAGCTTGCCTGTGACTTAGTGTTTGTAGATGAACAGGAAACAGATGGAAAGAGTGAGAGTACTTTAAAACAGAGTTTTATTAGCGCTTTTTTCCATGCATTTGAAGCGGAAATCGGTTTAAAGGTTGATAAACTTCCAGATGATATTTTTTGTCAACATTTTATCATCAATGATTTTTTTCAAAAAAAAATAGTTGATCTAAAAGCACAATATAAAAACTGGATTAATAGTAAAAGAGATCAAAACTCTAATCCATTTTCCTTAAGGTGTTGTTTTCAATTTTGTGGAGCCAAAAATTCACAAATTCGCGCGGAATATCTAAAAGAAAAAGCAAATGATAGTCAATGCGATCATGAAACGGAGCTATTGATTCCTATAAAAGAACAAATACTTTTAGAGATAAACACTGCATGGTATGAGACTTATCGTACAATCTTCTTTGCGGAAATGAAAAAGGATAAAAAATGGGCGGGCGATATGGAGCTTGGTGCATTGGCGAAATTTTTCGGCGTGAATCTAGGTGTTTTTTCAAAAGGTTGGAAATATTTAGTCGATGATCAGATTTTTAAGAATGAAATGGCGCCTACGCTTTTGCTAAAGCACCATAAAAATCATTATTCTTATTATCAACCTAATGAAGATGCATACTTAAGCCGTATAAAAGAACTTAGAGATTTTATTGAACAACAAACATCTTCATTGGAAACTGATAATACTGAAATCGATGAGTTAAACTATTTATCTGCGCGGAGAGATCCAAAGTATCGGCTTTTTTCTCCACAATAAAAGTTTTATTCATCTCATAAATTCTTGGAAAATGCATCTGTAAACTAGTTTGCTTAGTTAATCCGTCATCTAAATCTTCAAAGCTTAAGTTATATTCCATTATTGAGTAGGCCGGATAAATTATGTTTATTTATTTTGGCTCCTTTTATGCACAGGCTAAAGGTGATAAAATGGCACAAAATTGAGAACCCTATACTGCCATGTCTCACCGTCAAATTATACTTGATACTGAAACTACCGGATTAAGTCCTGATCAAGGCGATCGTGTGATTGAAATTGGCGCCTTAGAAATGATTAATCGTCGCCTTACAGGAAAACGCTGGCATTCCTATTTACATCCAGATCGTGCGATTAGCCCAGGCGCGGTTCGTGTGCATGGTATTACTTTAGAATTTCTGGCCGATAAACCCCGTTTTATTGAAGTGGCTGAAGAACTTCAAGCATTTTTGCATGGGGCTGAGTTGATTATTCACAATGCTTCTTTCGATATGGGTTTCTTGGATTATGAATTTAGTTTGATAGGTAGAGCTACTTTAAGCAGTTGTTGCTCAGTATTAGATACATTGCCTATGGCACGACAAAAACATCCTGGCCAAAAAAATTCTTTAGATGCTTTATGTAAACGTTATGGAATTGATAATACCCATCGTACTTTACATGGTGCCTTATTAGATGCGGAAATTCTAGCGGAAGTTTATTTAGCTATGACCGGCGGTCAAGAAAGCTTGTCGCTGTCATTAGGCCAAGAAGCAGCCCTCACTACCCATCAACAAGCGGTTGCCATTAAAGCGGCGCAGTCTGAAGTGGCTACTCCAGTCCTGTTGGCGAATGAAGAAGAGCTAGCTGCGCATCTAGAGTATTTGAACAAAATGCAAAAAGGTGGAAAAGTGCCACTGTGGTTGCAAGATTCAGTAATTCCCGGCGAAAAGCTGCCGTGAATTACTTCTCCCCTTAACTATCCCCCATTGCTTTGTATTTCATCCTGTTTTTGGAATTTATCCAATTTTTCGCCGGGAATTACTGTGCAAGATTAAATACTGAGCCTAATCGTACAAGTTAATTTCGCCCCATCTTGGTTTAAAATGTAGAGTAATTTAATCCTAAATGTACCGCAATACTAGCAAAATAGCCTAACGCTACCGCCCAGGTCCATTTAAGGTGGCTAAAGAACGTGTAAAATCCACGCGCCTGTCCCATTAGTCCTATGCCTGCAGCGGAGCCGATCGAAAGCATGCTGCCTCCTACGCCTGCGGTTAATGTCACTAATAACCACTGTCCTTCCGACATAGCTGGCTGCATGGATAATACGGCAAACATGATAGGAATATTATCAACAATTGCAGAAAGAATTCCGATCATGACGTTAGCAGGGGTTTGTGCGAAAGCACCGCTAAGCCCAAATACACTACCAAGCTGGTCATAGAGCAATGTGGACATGCTGGCTAAATAGCCCAGTGTACCCAAGCCGCCCACACATAAAACGACCCCATAGAAAAATAATAATGTATCCCATTCGATAGTAGCGATTCGTTTAAATATGTCGAATTCGTAATCAATATGTCGGCGAGCACTTCTTGGGTGCTTTCTCATTTCCAGGTAATTTAAGTAATATCCATACAGTTGTAAGA
>JBIOEC010000206.1:0-2716 GCA_044445645.1 Gammaproteobacteria bacterium
AAGCCCACCAATAATGCGGTAAGGGATGCGCAGGAAATTGAAGCTCTCTTCAAAACACCTGGTTTGGTAACCGGCACGAACCAAAATCGCCACGTCGCTAAGCGGGTGTTTTTGGTTAATTTGTAAATACTCGATTTCCTCAGCAATATAACGCGCCTCTTCACGGTCATCATAGAAGCTGGAAAGTTTTATTTTATTCCCCCCTTCAACTGCCGTCCATAGCGATTTACCGTGGCGTTCGTCGTTATTAGAAATAAGTTTAGTTGCTGCACTTAAAATGTGATTAGTCGAACGATAATTCTGCTCTAGTCTGATGATTTTCGCTCCGGGGAAATCACGGTCGAATTTTAGAATGTTTGTCACTTCCGCACCGCGCCAGCCGTAGATCGATTGGTCATCATCACCTACACAACAGATGTTTCCATTGCCTTTAGCAAGTAGACGTAACCAAATATATTGCGCAACGTTAGTATCTTGGTACTCGTCGACTAAAATATACTTAAATTTATGCAAATACTCTTCGTACACCTCCGGGTGATTATTGAATAGCTCGATGTTATACAATAACAAATCACCAAAATCACAAGCGTTAAGCTGTTTAAGACGTCGTTGGTATTCATGATAAAGTGTCAATAATTGTCCATCTGCAAACCCGGTATTTTCATGGCTGGGGATGGTTTTAATTGAATAAGCTTTGTCTTTAAATCGCCCGATTAAATAGGAAAATAATTTCGGCGAGTGTTTCTTATCATCAATATTAAAATCACGAAGCAATTGCTTGATTAAACGCCCCTGATCTTCCATATCGATAATCTGAAAATCCCGCGTTAGCCCAACACACTCAGCATGCCTTCTCAATATCTTGGCAGCAATTGCATGGAATGTACCAAGCCATAAACCATCGGATGTTCCTTCCAGTTGCTTTTCGATCCGATCACGCATTTCTCGTGCAGCTTTGTTGGTAAAAGTTACTGCAAGTATCTGGCTGGGGAAAGCTTTGCGCAGCTGTAATATATGGGTAATTCTAGTGGTCAAAACCCGGGTTTTACCCGTACCCGCACCGGCCAGAACTAAAAGTGCACCCTCAGTAGTAGCTACTGCGTCCGCTTGTTCGGGGTTGAGGCTGCTAAAATAAGCTTGTGAGTTATCTTGCGCAAGCACTACTGTCTCTCTGCCAAGTGTTTAACTAGCTTTTTAGCTTGCTCACCATAGTTTTCATCGCGCATGGCAAATTCAATATTCGCTTCCAAAAACCCCAGTTGGTTACCGCAATCCATCCGCTTACCGGCAAAACGGTAACCGTAAGTTTCGGTGGTACCTAACATACTTTTAATCCCGTCAGTAAGTTGTATTTCTCCATTAGCACCTTTTTGGGTTTTTGCCAAATGTTCGAAAATTTCCGGCTCTAGGATGTATCTGCCAACAATAGAAGTATTAGAAGGCGCCTCCGCTGGCTTTGGTTTTTCTACCATGTCGATAATCTTCATCGTCGTACCGTTATCACCTTCAGTTTTCACGATCCCGTATTTAGAAACTTGGTCATGTTCTACATCTGAAACTGCAAGGATATTGCTCCTTTTTTCATCATAAAACTGTACCATTTCCTTAAGTACACTATCGCTTCTACTCGACATAAACAGCTCATCCGCTAGTAGCACCGCAAACGGTTCATCACCGACAAAATTCCGTGCACACCAGACCGCATGCCCTAACCCCAGTGGATGCTGTTGGCGAGTAAAACACACATTTCCCGGCTCAGGAACCCAATCTCTGGTTTGTGCAAGTGCGGCGTCCTTATCTTTATCGCTCAAATGGCGCTCAAGCTCATACACGCAATCAAAATGGTTAGTAATAATATTCTTATTCCGTCCCGTCACAAAAATAAACTGCTCAATCCCCGCCTTCACCGCCTCTTCAAAGGCGTGTTGGATGAGGGGTTTACTGGCAATTGGGAGCATTTCTTTAGGTAGAGCCTTAGTTGCCGGTAAGAAACGTGTTCCTAGTCCACCAACTGGGAATACTG
This sequence comes from Gammaproteobacteria bacterium, assembly GCA_044445645.1. Taxonomy (GTDB): domain Bacteria; phylum Pseudomonadota; class Gammaproteobacteria; order JBIOEC01; family JBIOEC01; genus JBIOEC01. The sequence continues at coordinate 2,024 of JBIOEC010000206.1, forward strand.
CTTTTTTAATTCGTCTGGTCATAGTGAAAATCCTCAACCCCTGCCCTGCTGAACTTGTTTCAGCATGATAGCATTATTCCCGCCATAGTATTTGGCAGGGATTAAAATGTCAAATGTTTAACCAGCATAAATAAACGTACTTGGACATAACATAATGGTAATTCCCAATATGCAAAATTGAGCATATTTCATGAAGATATTAGATAGTGTAGTCACAAGATGCTAGCCCAAAGAGCAATGCAGCGAATTTAAAATACGGCATTGCGAAAATAATTATGGCGACGCAGGATTTTCACCTTTCAACCCCACCATCCCTATTATTTATTCTAGTATGTCTTGGAAGCTCGATGCTCTATTCGATCGTAATATTATTATATTCCCCTATTTCCTCTATTTTCAGCATTACGGTTAACTGTTAATTCAACAGGAGGAGTTTTTGGTGGTGATACATTACTACCTGTAGGTATATTTCTTTGCTTCTCCTGATGCACAGCTTCTATATTATCAAATGCTTTTACCATTTTTTTCACCCTACCTTCACCTATAGAAGTTGTCTCTGCAATTTCTTGAGGAGTTTGTTCTTTAGGGTTGTCAACTAGCTGATTAGACTGAACAGGTTTTAATGTTACTTTTGGAGGTTGTACTATCTTTTCTGAAACTGTATGTTGTTCAACTTGCTGTTTAGGTTCAACA
>JBIOEC010000207.1:0-2712 GCA_044445645.1 Gammaproteobacteria bacterium
GCTGTCTTTAGCCCGCCTCGTATCTGAAAAAAAACTTACTATGGGAATTTTTATGCTATAATTTTAAAATTATGCCATACAATTTTTCCTATACTTCTAAAGAAATCGCCCAACTCGTTGATTATTGGCAATTCTGCCGTTTCTTCGATATGGCCACTAAAGAAACCATTATTAGTCTGCCCCAACATGAGCTGTATCGCCCGGGTTCTAGGCAAATTTGCAATCCTGAAGCTTTGGAGAAAATTAAAAGTGCCCTTACCCTCGCCTATGAAAAAGGGCTACGTAATATAGGCATGATCTGTCCATTTGCCTTGCGAATACAATTAGCTGAATGTGCATTAGGCGTAACAGATGATCCCAATTGGCAAATTTATCCCCGTTTCCAAATGAATTATGTTAATAACACGTTGCTTACCCAAGAAAAAATTTGGAGTGAAGAGCTATTCCTAGCTAAATTGGAGCTAAAATTGCAAGCACAAGAAAAAGAAATCTGTGAAAATTTGGGCTTTACCGATAAGGTTTTACTTGAGCTCCTACAATATAGGGATGTCAAAAATGTAATGGATCTACCACCACATTTACGCCGGTTATTTTCCGACGGCCAAGGTGAAGGTCCTGAAACTAAAGAACAAACTGGGCGATAACCAGCAATTCCCAGTGAAAATTTGAGTGGATATTAAAAATATGATGAAATTCAAAGCGATGGGGAGATTGTTAAGGGGGAGAGAAGCAGCTCTCCCCCTTAACCGCGGAGCGCGGCTTTGCCGCGCGCAGCGTAAAAACAAGGAAGCAGTTCACGGCGAAACTTCGCCGGGAATTGCTGGGCAATAACCATGTTAACGCGTTTAATACTTTGGCTTCTTGTCAGCTTTAGCACCTGTGTTTACGCCAATAATGCGTTAACTGATGTGCTATCTAATGCCCGTACCCATATTCCTAAAATTTCCCAACCTACAGTGTTGCCGGTAGAGCAAGCTTTTGCTTTAGACATACTCTTGGATAAAAATACCCAAACATTGCAGCTAAATTGGACGATTGCGCCGGATTACTATTTATATCAAGAAAAACTTAGCGTCAGCTCATCTGTACCCTTAAAATACTCCCTACCCGATGGCACTGAAATCATCGATGAGTTTTTTGGGGATCAAATGGTTTATTTTAATCATCTGACCTTAACCATTCCTGTACCCCAAAATTTACCGACCACTTTTCCTCTGACTATCGACTACCAAGGTTGTGCGAGCGCCGGATTCTGTTATCCGCCGATTACTGAAACCTGGGAAATCAATCAACAAACCGGTACAAGCCATCTAATACAGACCCCCGCCGCCGATGGACCGGCGGAAATAGCAGAGATTAAGCCTTTAAGTCACGCTTCTGCATTTACCTTAGCTGAGGTATTGGCCAACACTGGAACGGGGTGGATGCTACTGTTGTTTTATGGCTTGGGATTATTACTGACTTTTACCCCTTGTGTATTACCCATGGTGCCGATTCTTTCTAGTATTATTATTGGCGAACAAACGGCAAATCATTTTGGACGTTCCTTTTTATTGTCTTTAAGCTATGTACTAGGCATGGCAGTGACTTATACTCTAGCAGGAGTATTTGCGGGTCTGGCTGGGCAAACTTTGCAAAGTTATTTGCAAACGCCACTATTTATTGGCATTAGTGCTGGGTTTTTAGTATTACTTGCTTTGAATTTATTCGGCTTGTATCGACTGCAATTACCTTCTCGCTGGCAACAATCGATCCATACGGTTAATCAACGTATCGGCGGTGGGCGTTATCTATCTGCCGCATTATTAGGCTTATTATCGGCTTTAGTCGTATCCCCTTGTGTAACGGCTCCACTGATTGGTGCCTTAACCTATATTAGCTCCACCGGAAATGCCTGGTTAGGTGGTAGTGCCTTATTTGCATTAGCGTTAGGCATGGGAACTCCCTTATTGTTGATTGGAACTTTAGGCGCGCATTTATTACCCCGTGCTGGAGGCTGGCTAATCAGTGTGCAGCGAGTTTTTGGAGTGTTGTTAATTGCTGTTGCGATTTGGCTAGTGAGTCGTTTATTTAGCGAGGAAATCACCCTGATTCTGTGGGGTATTTTAGCTATTATGATCGCGAGTTATTGCGGCGCATTACAATTTAATACCCCAGAAGGGTGGCCTCGCTTCCTGCAAGGCATAGCGTGGATCCTATTATTGATGGGCGCTTTATTTCTGATTCGTGGCGCGCAACCTTTGCTAGGCGCTTGGTTTCCAGCAATGGCTAGTTCTACTTTCTCTAGTCCTGTTATTGTCACTAACTCTGCAAATGCATTTATTCCGGTTAAAACCTGGGCAGATGTGCAACAACAAATTCAGCAAAGTACTAAACCCGTATTATTAGACTTTTATGCACAATGGTGTGTAAGCTGTAAAATTATTGAACAGCATGTGTTTCCTGATCCACAAGTGGCCGCATTATTAGCACAATTTACCTTATTACGCGCCGATGTAACCGCGCAAGATTCTTTTGATCGTGAATTACAAAAGGAAGTAGGTGTGTTTGCTCCTCCAGCATTATTGTTTTTTGCTCCAGCTGGCGATGAAGTTTCATCTATGCGTGTGGTTGGAGAAGTAACCCCGGAGATGCTAGCAAAACATTTAGAGACTATATTAAATTCAATACTAAAATAGGGCTTCTCCATGAAGAGTTAGTAAAATATCAAAA